>JAFEDW010000407.1 GCA_018241455.1 Pseudomonadota bacterium
CGCCTCACTGATGTGGTTATGGCCGTGGCGGCTCCTGTCCTCACCGACGCCGGTCGCGAACGCGAGCCTCGCGCGGCCCGCGTCGCCGGCATTCACCGTGATTCTCTCGCAGCGCGCGCTGTGGGGCGCCTCGCTCGGGCACTTCGCAGCCAACTACAGCTACTATTTCATCGTCGCGTGGCTGCCCTTCTACCTGGTGAAGGCGCGTGGCTTCTCGATCGGGCAAATGGCGACCACGGCCTCGTGGGCCTACCTCTTCAACGCCGCTGCCGCGCTGGCCACCGGCGCATTGACGGACCGCTGGCTGCGCGCCGGCCGCAGCGCGAACAGCATCTACAAACCGATCATGGGCCTGGCGCAAATCGGCAGCTCGGTGTGCATGGCGGCGATGGTGCTGCTGCCGCCCGCCGGTTCGATCGCCGCATTGCTGGCATTCGAGATCATCGCGGGCTGCTCCTATCCCGGGCTGTTCGCGATTCCGCAGATTTTTGCCGGCGCCGGCGCGACCGGCCGCTGGGTCGGCATCCAGAATGCCTGCGGCAACGTGGCGGGCATGGTGGCGCCGGTCGCGACTGGCCTGCTGGTGGATCGCACCGGGCGATTCGATCTCGCCTTCATCGTGGCCGCCGTCGTGAGCGTGCTGGGTTGCGTGGGCTGGCTGTGGATGATGCCGCGCATCGCTCCGATCGATTGGCATGAGCCTGGCGGCAGCCGCGCGCCGGCCGCGAGGTGAATTCTGATGAGCAACGCGACAGTGAATTTCCATCTCGCCGGACGCCGCGCGCTGGTGACGGGCAGCGCATCCGGCATTGGCCGCGCCACGGCGGAACGCCTCGCACGAAGCGGCGCGCGCGTCGGACAACCGGAAGACTACGCCGAGACGATCGTGTACCTGTGCGCCGGCGCCGCGTACATCACCGGCGAAGTCATCCTGATGGCGGGCGGCCAGCGCATCTAGCGAGCCGGGCGCCGGCTACTGGCGATCGAAGAAATCGAGCACCAGCTTCCACGCCCACCTAAGCTGATAGTCGTGCCCCATCGGCGCGCGGCAGTCGAGTACGCGCGGCCAGCTCGCTGCTGTGCCTAAGCAGTAGGCGCGGCAGTCGGCCGCCGTCTGACCGGTGTCGAAGGGCTTTTCCGGGCCCGCGACCGGGCAACCGGCGGCCTCGGACCAGCGCCGGACCACGGCGGTCGCACCGGTGTAGTAGTAGCGATCACTGGCATTGGAAGCCGTCGTGAAGCTCGCGTCATCCCATTTCCCGGGCGGCACGACGTTGTCGGCGAGACCCGTGATGAGCAGCGCCGGCAGGCCGCGGCGCACGCCAGGCGAACGCAGGTCACCCCGATGCGGCAGTCCGATGATCGGCGCGATGGCGCGAAACAAGCCGGCACTCGCCGGGTTCGCCGCGAGCTCCCAGGTGAACATGCCGCCGTTCGAACCGCCGACGGCGAACACATGCCGCGTGTCGATGCACAGCGTCGCCTCGAGGTGCGCGACCAGCGCCCGCACGAACGCGACGTCGTCGTCCTGGCACTGCGTCCACGAGCAGCTGTTCTGCGCGCGAGTCGCGGCGCACGAAGGATAGCGGTAGTCGGGCGTGATCGCCGCATCGCAGATCGGCAGCCGCGCGCCGCGATCCTCGATGACACCGCTCGCCGAACCACGAAAGGTCCACGAGTTGTACTTGCGATCGGGCGCACCAGACCCCAGGCCGCGCGGCGCGACGACGACATAGCCGCGGCGACCCGATTCCTCGAGCACGGTGCGATCGCCGAGGAACTCAGACTCGTCGCCACCCCAGCCGTGGAAGGCCAGCACCAACCGCGCCGGGCGCGACGAGTCATAGTTCGCCGGCATGCTGAGCTGATAGCGGCGCACCA
>JAFEDW010000408.1 GCA_018241455.1 Pseudomonadota bacterium
ATGGTCATTTTCTGTCCAATGCGAAAGAAATGCAGAAATCGTGCATTTCCGCAGCCCGGGGGGCGTTGTTACGCACAGAGTTACCCACAGATTTTGTGGATAAATGGGATGGCCCAAGGGCGCCGGGCGGCGCCCCTTGTCGCGATGGGCCACGGGGGCTAGACTGCGCGCCCTTTTTATTGCCGCCGGCAACCCCATAAAGGTGAGCCGGACCCAAGAGCAGGTGGCGCCATGAAAGCAGCAACTCATCCCGATTACGCGGAAATCACCGTGACCTGCAGCTGCGGCAACACCTTCAAGACCCGCTCCACCGTGGGCCGCGACCTGCAGGTCGACGTCTGCTCGAACTGCCATCCGTTCTTCACCGGCAAGCAGAAGATCGTCGACACGGCCGGCCGCGTCGACAAATTCCGCAAGAAATACGCGGCCGCCGCCTCGGCCCCGCGCTAAATATTCATCGACGAGCTGCGCGCGCCGCGCGACCGGCGTGCACCATCCCGGTGCCGCGCCGTCGTGCGCGCGTTCAAGTCGTGTCGCCCGCGGCCGATACCTTGATTCCACGAAGCGCACATGTAACGCTGCGGATTGACGCGCTGCATTGTGCGGCGTTCGTTTCCACGAACTTTCTCCAGGCGGCGGCGCGATGGCAAAAGCACCCTTCGATCTCGTCAATCCGGCCACCGGCCTGAAGTCGCAGCTGCCGGTGCGCAGCGGCACGATCGGGCCGGACACGCTCGATATCAGCAACCTGCACAAGGACCAGGGCGTCTTCACCTTCGACCCGGCCTTCGGTGCGACGGCGAGTTGCGAGAGCAAGATCACCTACATCGACGGCGACGCCGGCGTGCTGCTGTACCGCGGTTATCCGGTCGAGCAGCTCGCGGCGAAGAGCTCGTTCATGGAGGTCGCCTACCTGCTGATCTACGGCGAGCTGCCGAGCGCGGCGCAGCTCAACGCGTACCGCACCAGCATCACGCGCCACACGATGATCAATGAATCGCTGCTGCGGTTCACGAACGGCTTCCACCACAACGCGCACCCGATGGCGATGGTGTCGGCGGTGGTCGCCTCGATGGCGGCGTTCTACTACGACTCAATGGACATCCACGACGCGCGCCATCGCGAGATCTTCTCGCACCGCATCGTCGCGAAGCTGCCGACGATCGCCGCGGCCGCGCACAAGCATGCGCTCGGCCAGCCGTTCGTGTATCCGCGCAACGACCTGGATTACTGCTCCAACCTGCTGAACATGTTCTTCGCCGTGCCCTGCGAGCCCTACCAGGTGGACCCGGTCGCGGCGCAGGCGCTCGACCTGCTGTTCCTGCTGCACGCCGACCACGAGCAGAACGCCAGCACTTCGACGGTGCGGCTCGCTGGCAGCACCGGCGCGAATCCGTACGCCGCGATCTCGGCCGGCGTCTCGGCGCTGTGGGGACCGGCGCACGGCGGCGCGAACGAAGCCGTGCTGTCGATGCTCGAGCAGATCGGCACCGCCGACCAGATCCCGAAGTTCCTCGACATGGCGAAGGACAAGTCGAGCCACTTCAAACTGATGGGCTTCGGGCACCGCGTCTACAAGAATTTCGATCCGCGCGCGAAGATCATCCGCGAGGCCTGCCATCGCGTGCTGAAGAAGCTCGGCCGCACCGACAATCCGCTGTTCGAACTGGCGCTGCGGCTCGAGGAAATCGCGCTGAAGGACGAATACTTCGTCTCGCGCAAGCTCTACCCGAACGTCGATTTCTACTCGGGCGTGATCTACAGCGCGCTCGGCATCCCGCGCTCGATGTACACCGTGATGTTCGCGATCGCGCGCACCGTCGGCTGGGTCGCGCACTGGCTCGAGATGATCGGCGACCCGGCGATGCGCATCG
>JAFEDW010000409.1 GCA_018241455.1 Pseudomonadota bacterium
AAGCGCCCCGATGTGGGTCCGGTGGCGGCAAAACAGTGATGCCGTTATCATACGCGGCCCTTCAAAAGCCCGGTTTCAAGGCTTAGCGGGCCGCCACAGGGGCACCACGACATGTCGAGCTACACCACTGCCGAGATCCGCGCGGGCATGAAAGTCATCCTCGAGGGTGACCCGTATGCCATCGTCGACAACGAATTCGTCAAGCCCGGCAAGGGCCAGGCCTTCAACCGCATCAAGGTGCGCAACCTGAAGAACGGCCGCACGATCGAGCGCACGTTCCGCTCCGGCGAGTCGCTCGAGGCCGCCGACGTCATGGACGCGGAGATGCAGTACCTCTACAACGACGGCAGCTTCTGGCATTTCATGGTGCCGGAAAACTTCGAACAGTACGCCGCCGACAAGGCGCTGGTCGGCGACAGCGCCGTGTGGCTCAAGGACGGCATGACCTGCACGGTCACGCTGTGGAACAACGCGCCGCTGGTGGTGACGCCGCCGGCGCATGTCGAGCTCAAGATCGTCGAGACCGATCCGGGCCTGCGCGGCGACACGGCGACCGGCGGACAGAAGCCGGCCAAGCTGGAGACCGGCGCGGTCGTGCGCGTGCCGCTGTTCCTCAATGAAGGCGAAGTGATCCGCGTCGATACGCGTACCGGGGCGTACGTGTCGCGTGCCAAGGGCTAGGCGCCAGCGTCTGAGGTCCTGAGTCAGGCGCGCGCGCTGGTGAACGCCATCACCTCGTCGATCCGTTGCGCGCCGCTGCCAAGCATCAACAGCCGATCGAATCCGAGCGCCACGCCGGCGCACGGCGGCAGGCCTGCCGCGAGCGCCGCGAGCAGGTATTCATCCATTGCCGGCACCGGCAGGTTGCGCGCGGCGCGCGTGCGCTGATCAGCTTCGAAACGCCGGCGTTGCTCGGCGGCGTCGCCGAGTTCTTCGAATCCATTCGCCAGCTCGACGCCGCGCAGGTACAGCTCGAAGCGTAGCGCGACGCGCGCATCGGCCGGATCGAGCCGCGCCAGCGCCGCCTGGCTGGCCGGATAGCGGTGCACGAACACCGGGCCATCGAGACCCAGCCGCGGGCCGATGCAGGCGCCCATCAACAGGTCCAGCAGCGCATCGCGCTCGCAACGTTGCAGCAGCGCGTCATCGAACCCGGCCTGGCGTGCACGCGCGGCCAGCGCGGCGTCGCTGTCGGTCAACGGATTGCAATCGAGCGTCGTGACGAAAGCCTGCTCGTAGCTGAGGTAGCGCGTCGGGGCGAGGACGGCCGCAGCGAGCAGCGCACGCAGCAGCGCGTCGACTTCCTCCATCAACGCCGCGAACGCCCAGCCGCGCCGGTACCATTCGACGATCATGAACTCGCTGTTGTGGAACTGGCCCTGCTCATCGCCGCGGAACACGTGGCAGAGCTGGTAGATGTCACCGCTCCCGGCGGCGAGCAGGCGCTTCATCGCGTACTCGGGCGAAGTGTGCAGGTAGCGCGGCCGCGCGTCGCCGCCGGGCCAGCGCACCTCGGCGGAGTGGATATTGACGTCGGTCACCGCCGCGTTGACGAGCTGGGGCGTGTCGACCTCGAGCACGCCGCGCGCGGCGAAGAACGCGCGGATCTCGGCCAGCATGGCGGCACGCTGCTTCAGCCGTTCGAGGCTGGCGCCCGGACGCCACTCGTCCGTGGGTGTGCTCATGCGCCGGACGTGGTCGATGCCGGCAAGCGCGTTCCGATCGGCTGGCCTACCCGCAGCAGCGATCCGGCGGCGAGCGACGTTTCCCACTGCGCCGCGCCCGGGGGCAGCAGCAGGATCACGGTCGATCCCATGTTGAAGCGCCCGAGCTCGGCGCCGCGTGGCAACGGTGCCGCCGC
>JAFEDW010000040.1 GCA_018241455.1 Pseudomonadota bacterium
ATTGCGAGCGCGTCGCCTCGCGCTCGCACCCGGACCTGTGGTTCGTCGAGCCGGAAGAGGACGCGAAGCAGCTCGGCGTCGACCAGGTGCGCGCGCTGACCGAGGCGCTGGCCTTGACCGGCCATGGCGCGGGCGGGAGCGTCGCCATCGTCCACCCGGCCGACCTGCTGACGCCCAGTGCCGCGAACGCGCTGCTGAAGACGCTCGAGGAACCGCGCGCCGGCGTGCTGATCGTGCTGGTGACCGCGGTCAGCGCACGCCTGCCCGCCACGGTCCTGAGCCGCTGCCAGCGGCTGAAAGTGCAGCCGCCGCCGCGCGCGGCCTGCGTGGCCTGGTTGCGCGAGCGGCGCGGCAAGGGCGATTGGGAAGCGGTACTCGATGTGCTCGGCAATGCGCCGCTGTGGGCGCTGGAGGCCGATCCGGCCGAATTGCGGGCGCTGCGCGATGAGACCGAGTCGCAACTCGAGGGCGCACTGTCGGGCGGGCTCGACATTCCGCCGGCGGCGGAGCGCTGGGCCCAGCGCGGCGGCTACGAGCTGCGGCTCCTGTGCGCTGAGAACTGGGTCACACGCCGGATCGCCGCCCAGACGACCGGTGTCGGGACTTTGACAGAAGTGCACACTGGCGCGCACTTGCCAGCTGCGAATTCCTCTATGAATATACGCGGTCTGATCCGGCTGATGGATGCGCTGTACGAGCTCCGGCGGCTGGCGACGACAACGATCAACAAATCGCTCGCCGTGGAGCAACTGCTGTGGCAGCTGCGCGCGGCGCGCAAGAGCTGAGTGGCAGATGGCGAAAGACAACCAGGCCAGGAGCGCCGACCCGACCGGGCGCAATGAGGCGCTGACGCGTGCCGACCTGGCGCGCCCGGCCGCCGCCAAGCCGGGCTTGTTGACGCTGACGATCAAGGACAAGAGCGCGCTGTACCTGGCCTACATGCCGTTCATCACCAACGGCGGCCTGTTCATCCCGACCAACAGCAACTATCGCATCGGCGATGAAGTGTTCATGCTGTTGAACCTGATGGGCGAGGACGAGAAGCTGCCGGTCGCCGGCCGCGTCATCTGGGTGACGCCGAAAGGCGCGCAGGGCAAGCGCACGGCCGGCATCGGCGTGCAGTTCAGCGAGCAGGATCGTGGCCAGACGCGCCACAAGATCGAGAATTACCTGGCCGGCGCGCTCTCGGGCGACAAGGCCACGCACACGATGTGAGTGGCGTGTGGCGGGCGGTTCTGCCGACGGCCGCCTTGCATTAGCCCGGACGTCGAAGCTCGGGTTCCGCGCTCGACAGTCCGCCCTTCAGCACATAGGCATCGAAACCCCGCTCGAGCAGGATGAACGCGCCGGCGGCGCTGCGCCGGCCCGTATCGCAATACACGACATACGGCGTGTTGCGATCGAGCGTCGCCAGCTT
This sequence comes from Pseudomonadota bacterium, assembly GCA_018241455.1. Classification (GTDB taxonomy): domain Bacteria; phylum Pseudomonadota; class Gammaproteobacteria; order Steroidobacterales; family Steroidobacteraceae; genus FEN-1191. The sequence continues at coordinate 1,418 of JAFEDW010000040.1, forward strand.
CAGGCGGATGAAATACAGCGGGATGTTCAGCGCGCCCTCGATGGCGAGGTTCTGGTACTCCGAGGGCAGCCGTACATCGAGCCACTTGCCGCCCTTGGCGATGATTTCGCGCGCCGCCGGATATTCGAGCCACTGCTGCAGCGGTTCGTTCATCAGCTCGCGGAAATCCTGCTTCGAGAGGCGCATCAGCACGCCGTCGGTCAGCATCGTGATGGTCGCGTTGCGCTTGGCCTCGGAGATCAGCGCCTCCTCGCCGAAGGTGTCGCCGACCGATAATTCAGCGAGGCGGATGCCTTCGCGGTTCAGCGGCGTCTCGCGCGTCACGACGCACTTGCCGCTGACGATCGCGTAGAAGTAGTCGCCCTCGGTGCCTTGCTGGATGATGACTTCGCCGGTGCGGCAGGCAATGCGTTGCATGCGCATGAAGATCGCCTGGATGTTCGCCGGCGGGATGCGATGGAACGCCTTGGTCTGCAGCAGCGTGGTCATCCAGTCGTCGCCGCCGCCGCCGCCGAACGAGGCCTGCAGTTCGCCGACCTCGTAGGTACCGGTCTGGTCCCACGTGATCATCATGTCGAGCAGGTCGGAATCGACCGCGATGTACTCGATGGCGTCGACGGCGCGCGCGCTGACGCGGCGCGGAAGTTTCGGCGACAACGGGTTCTTTGCCTCGGGCGTGCCGGCGCGGATCATCGCGACCGTGCGGTCGCCCTCACGCAGCTCGACCATGCCGGATACCAGCCAGTAGCTCTTGCGGTCGGCGTCGCCTTCCTTGAACAGGTTGCGGCCCGCCGGCAACTCCATGATCGAAACCTTGCGGGCCAGCGCCGCCAGGTTGTCGTTCTTCATGCCGTCGAGCGGCGACAGCCTGCGCAATAGCGCCACATTGGCTGTCCGGCCCTCACTCATGCGCACACCTGCATTCCAGTCGTTCGATCGATGTTAGCACAGCAGGTTTCGGGCACTTTGTGATGCGGGTCGGGCCCGGGGCGCGATGCGGGCGGGACGCAGCTCAAGCCAGCGCCGCCCAGCCGGCATCGGGTCGGAAGCGCGCGCCATAGCGCTGTTCGAACTCGCGCAAGCGGGCGACCACGGCGGCGATGCCGCGCGCGCGGGCATAATTCAACGGGCCGCCGCGGAATGGCGCGAAGCCCGTTCCGAACACGACGCCCGCGTCGAGCAGATCGGCATCGGCCACCACCTGTTCCCGCAAGCAGGCCACGCACTCGTTCAGCAGCGCGAGTATCAAGCGGTCGCTGAGATCGGCGGGCGCGCTGCCAGTGGCCGCTTCGCGCACCGCCTTGCCGTCCTGCCAGGTGTAGAAACCCTGGCCACTCTTGCGGCCGAGCTTGCGCGCCTCGACCAGCTCGCGCAGGCGCGCAGCGTAGGGCGGCATCTCGCGGCCCAGCTCGCGCGTGATGATCTCGCCGACGTGCAGCGCCACGTCGAGCCCGACGACATCGGACAGTTCGATCGGCCCCATCGGCATGCCGAACTCCACCGCCGCGCGATCGATCAGCGCCAATGGCACGCCTTCGCCGGCAGCGTACAGCGCTTCGTGCAGGTACGGGAACAGCACGCGGTTGACGAGGAATCCCGGCCCACTGCGGCAAGGCAGCGGCAGCTTGTCGAGGCGGCGTGCGAAAGCCATCGCGGCAGCAAGCGGCTCGGGGCGCGTCTGCGCCGAATGGATCACTTCGATCAGCGGCATCTGCGCCACCGGATTGAAGAAATGCAATCCGACCAGGCGGCCGGGGTCGCTGAGTTTCTCGGCCAGCAGCTCGAGCGTCAGGCTCGAGGTGTTGCTGCAGAGCACGGCCGAGGCCGACAGGCGCGGCTCGGCCTGCGCGTACAGCGCGCGCTTGGCGTCCAGGTCCTCGAAGATGGCTTCGATCAGCACATCGGCTGTCGGTACGCCTTCACCAGTCACGTCCGCGCGCAGCCTGGCCTGTGCTGCCGCACGATCCGCGGGGTCGCGGATGCGCTTGCCGAACAACGCCGCCGCGCGCGCCAGCGCCGGGTCGATATACTTCTGCTCGCGATCCTGCAGCGTGACCTCGAGCCCGCGCAGCGCGCACCAGGCGGCGATGTCGCCGCCCATGACACCGGCGCCGATGACGTGCACGCGCTTGAGCGGCGCCGGCGTCTTGCCGCCGAGCGCCTTGAGCCGGTCCTGCAGCAGGAACATGCGCACCAGCCCGCGCGCCGCCTCGCTCGTGAACAGGTTCGCGATCGATTGCGCCTCGGCCTCGTACGCGCGCCCGCCGCGCGCGCCGTAGCGCACCCACAGGTCGATGATCGCGTAGGGAGCCGGGTAATGCTCGCGCCGTGCTTGGCGAGCGACGCGGGCCTCGAGCGAGGCGCGCAACAGGCCGCGCACGCCCGGCAGGTTCAGCAGCCGGTCGGCCAGCGGCGGCCGATGGGGCGATGGGTGCTGCTGCAGGATCTGCCGCGCGGCACTGTCGAGCGCATCAGCGGCCACGAGGCGGTCGACGAGTCCCACCGCCAGTGCCCGCTCGGCGCGCAGCGGTTTGCCGGTCAGCATCAGCTCCATCGCGGTGCGCACGCCGAGCAGCCGTACCGCGCGCACCGTGCCACCGAAGCCGGGATGGATGCCGAGCAGTACTTCGGGGAGCCCGAGGCTCAGGCGGTTGTCGTTGACGCCGATGCGATAGGTGCAGGCCAGCGCGAGTTCGAGCCCGCCGCCGAGCGCGAACCCGGCGATCGCCGCGACGCTGGGGCAGGGCAGCGCCTCGAGCATCGCGAACACGCGTTGCCCGACCTTGATGTGGGCCAATGCTTCGGCGGCGTTCCTGAAGCCGGTGAATTCGCGGATATCCGCGCCGGCGATGAATCCGGAAGATTTGCCCGAGCGGATGATCAATCCGGCCGGCGGCGTCGCGGCAAGCTCGGCGAGCCGCGCCTCCAGCTCGAGCAGCACCGGCTGGCCCAGCGTGTTGGCGCTGCCACCCGGCCGATCGATCGTCAGCGTGGCGATGCCGTCGGCGCCCCGTTCCAGCCGCCAGGCGTTGTTGTCGTTCATCGGCAGTCCTTGCAGTTCATGCGGCGGGTTGTTTGCGGATTTCGAAATCACAGATCAGCGGCCGGTGGTCGGAGTAGTGCACCTCGGGGATGCGGAACGCATTGACCTCGATCCCCTGGCTGACCAGGATGAAATCGAGCTCGACGCGCGGCGTACGCGCCGGGTACGAGGCCAGCCCGAGCGTATTGGCGCTGCGCAGGCCCGAGGCGCGCATGAACAGGTAGATCTCGTGCGTGCCCCAGAACGTATTGAAGTCGCCGGCGACGATCACCGGTTTCTTCGAACGCGCGATGACATCGTGCAGCGTGCGCAGCTGGTACTGGCGATGCCGGTACTTCAGCGACAGGTGCACGAGGAACACGCATACTTCCTCGAGTTCGATCTCGATGATCAGGCGCTTGATGCCAGTGTCGAAGTAATGGAAACGCTCGCCGGTGACACCCGGCGCCGCCAGCAGCGCGTTCGATTGCATGCGCACGATCGGCACCAGGTGGTTGATCGAGCCGGAGCCGTACTTGCACTCCGAGGCCGTGTAATGCCCGAGCGAGGCGGCGATGTGCTCGGCCTGGTTGATCATGCCGGTGCGGATCGAGCCGGTATCGACCTCCACGAGGCCCACGAGGTCGGGGCGCTCGTCGCGGATGAAGTGCGTGATCTGCTCGAGCACCTTGCGGCTGCTGCGCAGGTAACCGGCGCCCGGTACGGGCAGGTGAAACGCCGGCCCGGTGCCGGTCGCATAACGGATGTTGTAGAGCAGCAGTCGCAACGCGTTTCCTTGGGTCCGGATGTGCAAGTCCGGCTTGCGCACAGTACACTTAAAGCCATGTCGCAGCGCGATCCGATACGGGTATTCGTCAGCCATGCCTGGGAGCAAAGCGACGATTACCTGCGGGTATTCGAGTACCTCGAAAGCGCCCGCAACTTCTATTATCGCAATTGCAGCAACCCGGAGCAGCACCCGGTCGATAAATCGGTCGAGGGGCTGCGCGAGGAATTGCGCCGGCAGATCGCCCCCTCCGAAGTGGTCGTGGCGCTGTCGAGCCTGTATGCCACGCATCGCGACTTGCTGGTGTTCCAGCTGCATTTTGCCAAGGCGAGTGACAAGCCGGTCGTGTTGCTGCCGGGGTTCGGGCGCGAAATTGCATTGCCGAAGGACGTGATCGGCCTGGCCGACCTGAACGCCGCCTGGGATGAACGGGCGCTCGTCGATGCGATCCGCCGCCAGGCGCGCCACGAAGATACGACGCGCTGGGACACGATCGAATTCAAGATCGAATAGGCGTCAGCCCGGCCGGGATTCAACCGCCGTTGGCGTGCTTCGGCCTGGCGGTGCCGCCGGCGCCGCCTTCGAGGGCAAGCAGCGCGGCCAGCGGCAAGGCGTTGCGGGCCGCGGCGCTGCTGCGAGCCGCGGTACGCAGCGTCGTCGCGGCAGTCTCGAGCTGGTGCTGGTTCTGCATCTCCAGTCCGTAGAGCCGCACGATCAACGCGGCCCAGCGCTGCGCTTCCTCGTTCGAGAGTTTGCGCACCGAGGCGCGCACGATGCTGTCGCCCGGCAGTGCGCGCGCCGCGTGCATCGCCTTCGCGAGCTCGGCAAAATCCTGTTGCGCTTCGAGCGGCAGGTCCTGCAAATCGATGTCCTCGAGATGATTGCAGTACGCTGTGCTCAACCGGTCTTTCAAGGCGCCATGGGCGGCGAGGGCGATGACGGCAGCTTCGAGTTGGTCGGCGAGCGCGCTGTTCAAGGTGGATCCTGAAGGCTTGGGGTGCCTGGCGGGGTTGCGACTGGAGCGATTTCTTAAGGTGGAGCCTTAATTGTTCTTGGTATCGAAGTGCTTGCGTATCAGGCGTCTAGCGGCAGCATATCGCGTGAAGCCTGCGCTTATCAACGCAGTATTTCCTAAGGCTGATGGCAGGTGCGCCGAGCTAATCATCACCTAACTCATTGCAAAACAGTGCACTATGGAAATTTTCTCATGCCTTCTGTAAGTTACAGCTTGAGGGAATAAGGTAATGGTCGAGACTTGGCGCGGCATCTATCCGATCACCAGCTTCGTGCTCGAAGCGTTGGCGCGCAAGCGCGACGCCAGCATCGACGGCCGGCTGTCGGCCGAAGAGCAGACGCTGCTGACCGCGGCCGAGTTCTGGGGCGCGGCGGCGCACGGCACCTTGCAGCAGCACCTGCGTCCCGACGTGCGCGTGCAGCTCGAGGCGGCGCGGCGCGCGTTCGCCGCAATCGGCGCGGTACGCGTGGTCAGCCTGCTGCGCGTCGCCGGCGAAGAACTGGGCGATGGACCGCTGCACCAATCCGAGACCGCCGTCATCGACCAGCTCGATGACCGGCTGGCGCGCACCGACGACAATATCGAGGACCTGATCGCCCGCTATGCGGGCGTCATCGAGCGTTCGGCGGAAAGCGCAGCCGCGCAATGATCGAGGCGGGCGCGGCGGATCGGGTGCCGGCGCGGCGCTTCGACGCCGCTGGCGTGGCGCACGTGGATCAGCGCGCCATCGTTGCGCTGGCCTTGCCGCTGATTGCCAACAGCGCCGTGCAGCTGGTGCTGAATCTCACCGACGTCTGGTTCATTGGCCGCATTTCCACGCAGGCGCTGGCCGCGGTCAGCGCCGTGCACTGGCTCGCGATCGTCGTGCTGATGGTGCTGTCGGGCGTCGGCATGGCGGTGCAGACGGTGGTCGCGCAGGCGCACGGGGCGCGCCGCCAGGCGCGCGCCGCGCAGGCGGTGTGGATCGCGCTGTGGGCGCTGCTGCTGTCCGTGCCGCTGTTCCTCGCGGTGGGATTGTCGATCCGCGGCATGCTCTCGCCGTTCCAGCTCGAGCCAGCGATCGTCGACCTGGCCGCCGCATTCTGGCTGCCGCGCGTCGGCGGCTCCTGCTTCGGCGCCGGCGTGTGGGCGCTGCTCGGCTTCTTCAACGGCATCGGGCGACCGCGCGTCACGTTGCTGGTGACCGGCGTCATGGCGGTGGCCAACGCGATCTTCAACGAGATCTTCATTTTCCATCTACACCTCGGGGTGGCCGGATCCGGGCTGGCGACGATGGTGGCGCAGGCTTGCGGGCTGGCCATCGCCATGATCGCCTTCCTGCGTGGCCACTATCGCCGCGGCTACCGCACGCACCTGACCTGGACGCCGAACCTGCGCCGCATCTGGACGCAGTTGCGCATCGGCTTTCCGATGGGGCTGCTGATGGCCGCCGACCTGATCGGCTTCTCGCTGTTCCAGATCATGCAGGTGAAACTCGGCGAAGTGGAGGGCGCCGCCTCGCAGGTCGTCATGATCATGACGGCCGTGTCCTACCTGCCGGGGGTGGGCATCGCGCTCGCCGGCACGACACTGGTCGGGCAGGCGATCGGCGCCGGCGACCGCGATTGGGCGCTGCGGCTCGGCAGCCGCGTGATCCTGCTGACCGCGCTGTACATGGGTGGCATGGGCCTGCTGTTGGCGCTGACCGGGCCGTGGTTGCTGCCCGTGTTCGTCGGTGTCACCGGGGCGCAGGCGAATGCGGTGCTCGTGTTGGGGGCACAATTGCTGTGGATCGCCGCCGCCTACCAGTTCTTCGATGGCCTGAATCTCGCCAGCGGCCTGTGCCTGCGCGGCGCCGGCGATGCGATGATCCCGGCAACGTTGGTGATCGTGCTCTCCTGGCTGCTGTTCGTGCCGCTGGCGCACATGATGAGTTTCGCGCCGGGGCAGGGCTGGGTCGATTTCCTGCCGCAGTGGGGTTGGGGTGCGCGCGGCGGCTGGTGCAGCGTCGTCATCTATACGATGCTGGTCGGCACGACCCTGGCCTGGCGTTGGCGCTCGCGCGCCTGGCAGACGCGGAGGATCTGAAGCCATGCAGATTGCGATCTTCACGACCGGCGGCACCATCGACAAGGTGTACTTCGATGCGAAGGGCAATTACCACGTTGGCTCGCCGATGGTGCGTGAGCTGTTGGTGCACGCCCGGCTTCCGGAGATGCCGACCATCACCGAATTGTTGCGCAAGGACAGCCTGGAGATGACCGCCGAGGACCGCCAGGCCGTGCGCGATGCCGTTGCGGCCTGTCCGGCGCAACGTATCCTGATCACGCATGGCACCGATACGATGGTGGCCACGGCCCGGCACCTCGAGGGCCTGGCCGGCAAGACCATCGTGCTGACCGGGGCTTTGCAGCCGGGGCGTTTCAGCGACAGCGACGCGGCCTTCAACCTCGGGCTGGCCTTCGGGGCGGTCCAATTATGTTCAGCGGGGGTCTACGTGGTCGCCAACGGCACGGTGTTCCCCTCCGACCGTGTCCGCAAGAACCTCGAATTGAACCGTTTCGAGCCGCTATAGCAAAAGTCGGCCGGTGCAGGCCCGCGCTCTTGCGAACTGGCGACCCCTGTCACAGACCTGGGCCTCCGGGGCGCGTTATTTTCCGTTTTATGTCCCTCCCCGCAACGCCGATATCGCTGAAATCCTCGCGTCCGCCGATGCAGGCCTGCACGCTCGGGCAGCGGATCGTGGCTTCGCTCCCGCTGCTGTGGGCCAAATGGGTCTCGCTCCACGACGCCGCCGGCAACATCTACTGGCAACAGGGCGATGTGCTGGGACCGGCCGAACGCGAGGCGATCCGCGTCGCCGTCGAGAGCTTCGTCGGCAAGGGTGCCCCGGCGCGCGTCAATCATCCCTTGCACCGCGACCGCACCGCGTTGCTGCTGCGCGCGGAGGACGATTTTCATCCGTTCCTCGGTTTCGTCATGCTGGTGGTCGATGACCGCTGGCTGCGCGGCAAGGGTACCGCCGCGCCCGACCTGCCCATTCCGGTGGTGCGCGCCGTGCGCGAGTGGGGCGCGACGCTCGGTTGCGGCGCCCAGGGTCCGGCCATCGGCAACACGTCCACGACCGCCGAAATGAAGGCGCCGCAGCTCGTCGCGATGCTCGAGGGCGGGCCGCGCGTCAATGACGTCGAGGCGGACCGATACCTCGAAAAACTGCGTGCCTTCGAAATCGAATTGCATGCGCAGCATTTGATACCGATCCAGACCGCGACCCGCATCCGGCGCTACGAGATCCTGATGCGCGCGGCCGGACATCCGGTGTCCGACGCCGCTCCACAGGAACTCATCCGCGGCGCCGAGGCGCTCGGGCTCGGTGCCGTGCTCGACCGCCGCGTCGTCGGCGAGTTGCTGGTGTGGCTGGCGCAGCGCTCGGAGATCTGGTCGGGCGAGCCGGCGCAATTCTCGGTCAACCTGACGACCGGCTCGCTCAGCGACGTGAACTTCCTGACCTTCGTGCGCCTGTGCCTGGAGAAGGCGCAGCTGCCGCGCGGGTTGATCGCCTTCGAGGCGCAGTTCGAGTTCTGCCGGCGCGAACCGCAGTACTTCGCGCACCTCGCGGCGCAACTCGAGCAGGCCGGGGCTGGCGTCGTCATCGACAACTTCGTGCTCAGCGACACCGGCGTGGATTTCCTGATGCAGCCGGGCGTGCGGCTGATCAAGCTCGATCCGCAGGTCACGCACGACATCATCAACGATCGCGGCCACCAGGCGCGTGTTGCCGCGATCGCGCAGGCCGCGCGCGTAGCCGGCGTGCACGTGGTCGCCAAGAATGTCGAGTGCGAGAAGTCGCGCTCGCTGCTGCAGGCGCTGGGCGTGGATTTCGTGCAGGGCTTCGGCACGAGCGCGCCCGCGCCGCTCGAGGCCATCGACGCACAGCGTGAGCTGCGCATCGAGGGACAGATCGTCGATCCGCACTACGGCGAGTTGCCCGAGGACGCTGAGCCACGCCTGGCAGCCACCGGCTGACCAGACGCGTGGAGTTCTCCGACGAGCCCACGTCCGTGACCAGCGAGCGGCGCAATCAGGCCGATCGCCGTTCGCGCACCTTGCATGCGTTGTTCACCGGCGGCTGGCACGCACGCCGCCGCAATCCACGCCGCGGCGAACCGGTTCGTCCGGGCTCGATCGACTGGCACGCACCGCAGTGGTTCGCGGCCGCGCTGCTGGTGTTGCTGCTGTCGCTGGCCGACACGTTCCTGACACTGGTGCTCGTGCACCATGGCGCCGTCGAGGTCAACCCGATCATGGCGCCGCTGGTGGTCGGCGGCGGCCGCAGCTTCGCGTTCCTGAAGCTGGCGCTGACGGCCACCGCCGTGACCGTGCTGGTGGCGCTGACGCGCGTGCCCACGTTCGGACGGTTGCTGGCGGGGCCGATCCTGGTGGGCGCGGCCTTCATCTACGTGCTGCTGATCAGCTACGAACTGTGGCTGGTGCAGCGCTTCGTCAGCTGATCGTCCGGCGTCGCGCGCACTAGTAGTGCGCACTGAGGCGCGCGTAGTAGAACGCGCCGTTCATGCCGATCGGCGAGAGCACGTCATATGGGAAATTGCCAATGTAGTTGATGTCGTCGCTCGACCGGTCGGGATAGTTGTCGAGCACGTTGTCGGCGCCGAGCGCAAACGACAGCTGCCGCGTGAGCTTGTATTCCGCTTCGAGGTCGAGCTGCGACTTGGCCGAATAGGTCTGCGTCGGCACGAAGCCGCCGCCGAAATCGAACACGCGGGTCGCGCTGCCATAGCGCGTCACGCGGCCGGTCAGCGCCCAGCGCGCATCGCTCCACTCGGCCGTCAGGATCGCCTTGTTCTTCGGCGCCGCGTCTTCGAGCGTGTTGCGCTCCTCGAGGCCGACCAGCGCGGTGGTGATGTCGAGCGCCGCGAGCTGTGCGGGCGTCGCGCGCGCGCCATCGATACGCGTCTTGGCATAGGAGTAGGCGCCGGTGAATTTCAACGTGCCGTCGCCCGCCTTCCACAGCCAGTTGGCGACCACGTCGAAGCCCGAGGTGCGGGTGTCCACGGCATTGGTGAAGAAGTTGACGCCCTCGACGCCGGTGAGGGCGAATTGCGTCTGCAGCAGCGCGGTGAGCGCGTCGCTCTGCAGCCGCTCCGAGATCGTGATGCGGTCCTTCACCTTGATGTGGAAGTAGTCGGCCGTCAGGCTGAAGATGTCGCCAGCCTGCACCGTGAACCCGCCGCTCAGGTTGACCGACTTCTCGGCCTTCAGGTCCTGCGCGCCGAGCGCGCGCGCGATCGGGCTTGCGACCGGAAGCGTGAGCACCTGCGTCAGCGCGCCGCCGTTGCCGAAGCTGGTCGAGGTCAGCTTGTAGGAGACCTGGCTGAGCGAGGGCGCGCGGAAACTGTTGGACACCGCGCCGCGCAGCGCGAAGGTGGGCGTCAGCTTGTAGATGCCGCTGAGCTTGCCGGCCACCGCATTGCCAAAGTCGCTGTAGTGCTCGACGCGCCCGGCGATGTCCACCAGCGCCGCGCTGCTGGGTCGCAACGACAGGTCGCCGTAGAGGCTGCCGACGTTGCGCGAGGCGTTGGCCTCATCGGAGGGTTGCAGGCCAGGCCCGGCCTGTGCGCCGGCGTCGAAATCGGTGAACGGGCCGGCCGCGTAGGAGGCCGGATCGCCCGCGCCGGTCTGGTATTTCTCGTGGCGGTACTCGGCGCCGACCGCCAGGTCGGCCGGCTGCGGCAGGCCCACGTCGATCGGCCGCGTCGCATCGAGATTGAGCGTCAGCTGGTCGAAGCGGAAATCGCCGATCTTGAAGGTGGTCGGGCTGGTCGGGCCGAGCGAGGCATTGAGCGAGTGCTCGAGGCCATAGTCGAACTTGTTCTGCCCAAAGGTCAGGCTGCTGTCCCACGACCATTCGGAGGCCTTGCCACTCAGGCCGCCGACGATCGACAGGTCCCTGTTGAGGCCGGTGGTCACCGGGCGGTAGCCGTCCGGATAGACGGCAATCTGGTTCGCGGTGCTGTCCGGGTAGCGATAGAAGGCC
>JAFEDW010000410.1 GCA_018241455.1 Pseudomonadota bacterium
GTCGGGCCCGATTCGTGGGCGGTGTGGACCAGCGGATACGCGAACAGCTGGGGCACGATCCAGGGCGTCGAGCACCTCAGCTTTGGCGCGCTGTTCGCACACCAGTTCACGCAGGTATGGGTCAACCTGCAGGGCATCAACGATGCCTACATGGGCGCGAGGGGCTTCGACTATTTCGAGAACAGCCGGCGCGCGGTGCTCTCGCAGCGCGCCTACGCGATCGCCACTCCGATGGGCTGGCAGGGCTACGGCTCCGACATCTGGGGCCTGAGTGCCTGCGACGGCCCGTTCGACGGATCGCTCTACTACCGCGGCGTCGTCACACGCTTCCACACCTACGCGGCGCGCGGCGTGTACCTGCACGCGGCGGACCAGATCGACGATGGCACGCTGTCGGTCAGCGCCACGCTCGGCTGCCTGCCGTTCGCACCGGACCTCGTGATTCCGGCGGTGGCCGCGATGTACCAGCGCTACGGTGCGGTGATCTACGGCACCTATGGTTTTCTCGACAGCTACAACCCGAGCTTCAACTATGACGTCCCGCTCGCCAGTGGTCGGCGTGTCGGTGAGCTCGGATGGGTTGACTCGCGCTATTATGGGTTGACCCAGGGACCCATCGTGGCAATGATCGAGAACTACCGCAGCGGCCTCATCTGGCGGGTCATGCAAAATGATCCGGTCATCCGCCGTGGCCTGCAGCGCGCCGGCTTCACGGGCGGATGGCTGGGCTGAAGCCTGCGCACGCGACCGCACACGCCGCGCTGATCGTCGCGCTGGCGCTGGTGCTCACTGCCTGTGGGCGCGCCGCGCCCCAACCCGAAGTGCTGCATTTCTGGGCGGTTGGCGTCGAAGCCGAGGCGCTCGCGCACCTGCTGCCGGAGTTCGAACGCACGCATCCGGATGTGCGCATCGAAGTGCAGCAACTCGCGTGGACCGCCGCGCACGAGAAGCTGCTGACCGCCGTGGCCGGCGACGCGACGCCCGACCTGTGCCAGCTCGGCAATACCTGGATCCCGGAACTGGTCGCGCTGCATGCGCTCGAGCCGCTGCAGGTGCGCGTGTCCGGTTCGGCGCTGATCACGCCGGACGATTATTTCAGTGGCGCCTGGCAGCCGAACGAGCTCGACGGTCAACTCTATGGCGTGCCCTGGTACGTGGACACGCGGCTGATGTTCTACCGCAGCGACCTGCTGCGCGCCGCGGGATTTTCCGCTCCCGCCACGACCTGGCCGGACTGGTTGAAGCAACTGCAGGCCATCAAGCGCCTCGGCGGCAAGGATCGCTATGCCGTGCTGCTGCCGCTCAACCAGTTCGAACCGCTCCAGGTGCTGGCACTCCAGCAACCCGAATCGATGCTGCGCGATGGCAACCGCTACGGGAATTTCCGCAGCGCTTCGTTCCGGCGCGCGCTGGCCTTCTACCATTCGTTGTTCGAGCAGTCGCTGGCGCCGCCGTTGACCGAGACGCAAATTTCGAACGTCTGGAATGAATTCGGCCGCGGCTATTATTCCTTCTACGTGTCCGGCCCCTGGAACATCGCGCAATTCAAGCGCCGCCTTCCGCCCGAGCAGCAGCAAAGCTGGATGACCGCGCCGATGCCGGGCCCCGACGGGCCTGGCGTATCGAGCGCCGGTGGCTCGAGCCTGGTGATCTTCAGCCGCTCACTCCACAAGGCGAGCGCCTTCGCGGTCATCGAATACCTGTCGCAGCCGGCGGTGCAGCAGCGTTTCCACGAGCTGACCGGCGACCTGCCGCCGCGGCGCAGCAGCTGGCAGGCCGGCGCGATCGCGGAGGATCGCTATTCGCAGGCCTTTCGCGCGCAACTCGAG
>JAFEDW010000411.1 GCA_018241455.1 Pseudomonadota bacterium
GGCCTACGAGCGCCAGAAGGCGGCCGAGCTCGCCGCCGAATTGCTGGCGTACTGGAACGCCGCGGTCACGCAGGTGCAGCCGATCCCCGGCGCGCCGCAAGCCATCCGCGCGGCCGCGGCGAGCGGACTCAAGGTTGCGGTCGTGTCATCCAGTCCGCGCTCGGTGATCGACAATTTCGTGCAGCAGCTCGGCGTGGCGGACTGCGTGGCGCCGCAGGCTCGCGTGGGCGGCGATGACGTGCGCGTCGGCAAGCCCGATCCGGAGGCCTTTCTGCTCGCCGCGAGGCGGCTCGGTGTCGATGCGGCCGAGGCCGTGGTCTTCGAGGACAGCAGCGCCGGCCTGCTCGCTGCACGGGCCGCCGGCATGCGCAGCGTGTTCATCACCTGTTGTGCGGCCGAGACCGTCGACAACACGGCGCTGGCGAGCGCCACCTGCCGCGATTACCGCTCGCTGCCGGCGCAATTCTGGGAACAACTGGCCGCCGGCCAAACCGCACCACTGCACAAGGACTACGCATGAACGACGAACAGTCCGCCCTGCTGCGCCGTTACCGGCTGCAGTTGTTCACGGCCACGTGGCTGTCGTACGCGGGCTTCTACCTGTGCCGCAAGGTCTACGCGGTGGTCAAGCATCCGCTGAAACTCGAGTACGGATTCAATGACGAGCAGATTGCCGCGCCCTGGACCATCTACCTGATCGCCTACATGCTCGGCCAATTCCTCGCCGCCTGGCTTGGCCGGCGCATGGAGAGTCGCCGCGTGCTGCTGTACGGCATGAGCATCGCCGCGGCGTCGAATGTCGCGCTGGGCTATCTCGTCGACACGCATCACGCCAGCGTATTCCTGTGGTTGTGCATCCTGATGGGCATCCACGGCGTGGCGCAGGCGACCGGCTGGTCGCACAACGTCGCGCTGTTCGCGAACTGGACCAAGCGCTCGGAACGCGGCACGCTGTTCGGCATCTGGGGCACCTGTTACCAGCTCGGCGCCGTGGCGGGCAAGGGATTGGCCGGCTTCCTGCTCGGTTGGCTCGGCATGGCCTGGTCATTCTTCGGCTCGAGCCTGGTGTTCTTCGCGTTCATCATCGTGTTCTTCTTCTTTGCGCGTGAACGCCCGCAATCGGTCGGCCTGTCGCTCGAGGATCACGCCGAGCCCGATGCGCCCGTCGCGCAGGCGGGCAGCGGCGCTCCGGTGCGCGAGGCCGCACTGCCCGCGGGCTTCGTCGCCTCGATCATCGCGATGGGATTGATCTACTTCGGCTTCAAGTTCCTGCGCTACGCGCTCGACAGCTGGTCGGCGTTGATCCTCAGCGAGCATTTTGCGCTTCCCGATGCGACCGCGGCCTACCTGTCGACGGCGTTCGACTGGATCGGATTGCTCGGCGTGATCGCCGGCGGCTATTGGTCCGATCGCATGCCGGGTTCACGCCGCACGCCGGTGATCTTCTGGATGACGCTGGCCTGCCTGATCTTCACGATCGCCATGCGCTTCGTCGGCCTGGACTCCGCGATGGTGTTCGTCGCGCTGCTCGGGCTGATCGGATTCACTCAGCTCGGGCCCGACGCCTTGTTGTCAGGCGCCTGCGCGATGGATGTCGGCAGCCGGCGGCAGGCGGCGCTCGCGGCGGGCGTCATCAATGGTTTCGGCTCCGTGGGCCCGATCCTGCAGGAGCCGCTGATCGGTTGGCTGAAGCAGACTGCCGGCTTGAACTCGGTATTCTCGCTGCTCGTCGGCGTGGGCGCGCTGACCACGCTGGGCACCTGGTTATTGATGCGCTTTGAGCGCGGAAAAGTCTGAGCACATTGATGCGCTTTGAGCGCGG
>JAFEDW010000412.1 GCA_018241455.1 Pseudomonadota bacterium
TGCGCGGCGCGTATCGCCGCCGGATAGCCGGCCGGGCCGCCTCCAATCACCACCACGTCGTAGTCGAAGTTGTCTGCCATGGACCTCAGACCCCGAGCAGCATGCGGCCCGGATCCTCGAGGCAATCCTTGACCGTCACGAGGAATTGCACCGCTTCCTTGCCGTCGATGATGCGGTGGTCGTAGCTCAGCGCCAGGTACATCATCGGCCGCGCCACCACCTGGCCGTCGACGACCACGGGGCGTTGCATCGTCTTGTGCATGCCGAGGATCGCGCTCTGCGGTGCATTGACGATCGGCGTCGACAGGAGCGATCCGAACACGCCGCCATTCGTGATGCTGAAGGTGCCGCCCGACAGGTCCTCGAGCGCGATCGTGCCCTCGCGCGCGCGCTGCGCGTACGTGGCGATGCCGCGCTCGATGCCGGCGAAATCGAGCGCGTCCGCATCGCGCAGCACCGGCACCATCAGCCCGCGCTCGGTCGACACCGCGACGCCGATGTCGAAGTAATCGTGATAGACGATATCGGTGCCGGATACCGCGGCATTGACCAGCGGATATTTCCGCAGGCCCTCGATGGCTGCCTTGACGAAGAAGGACATGAAGCCGAGCTTCACGCCGTGCTGCTTCTCGAAGCTGTCCTTGTAGCGGGTGCGCAGCTCGTTGATGTTCGTCAGGTCGATCTCATTGAATGTCGTCAGCAAGGCCTGCGTGGACTGTGCCTGCACGAGGCGCTCGGCGATGCGCTGGCGGAGCCGTGTCATCGGCACGCGCCGATCGGCGCGCATACCGCGCGGCGCGGGCGGCGTAGTGGCTGGCGCGGGCGCCAGCGCCGCCGGCTTCGCAGCCGACGCCGGAGCCGATGACGGAGGTGGCACGGCCTTGAGTACCGGCGCCGCCGGCGCGGTCGCGGCCACCGCCGCTGCCGGTACCGACAGCGCAGTGGCCGCGGCCACGAGGTCGGACTTCGATACGCGTCCGCCGCGCGCGGCCGAGGCGATCACGGTGTCGCCCAAGCGAAGTTCGTCGGCCACGCGCTGCGCGGCCGGCCCCAGTTTCGGCGCCGCGGCCACGGCCGCGACGGGCGCGGGCGCCACTGCGGCGGCTGCGGCTGCGCCCGCGGCCACCGAGGCGCTCGCGGCACCGATGACGGCCAGCAGCTCACCGCTGCGCACGCTGGTGCCGGGCTGCACGCGGATTTCCTGCAGCACGCCAGCGACCGGCGACGGCACTTCGAGCACGACCTTGTCGGTCTCCAGATCCGCGAGGTTTTCATCGCGGCCGACCGCTTCGCCCGGTTGCTTGCGCCAGGTCACCAGTGTCGCATCGGCGACCGACTCGGGCAGCTGCGGTACACGGATCTCCACGCTCATGACGTTATCCTCTTGGGCGCGGTCACGCCCTGGTTCACTGCGGCCGGCGAACTCAACCGCGGCATGCGCACCGTCTGCTCGATGGAAGCCGCGCTCGGCGCGGTCAGCGCCGTCTGCACCAGTTCGCGCTGTTCGGTCTCGTGGATGCGCGCCGAACCGGTGGCCGGCGCCGAGGCCGATGCACGCCCGGCGTACGAAACACCGCGCGCATCGCCGGCGAATTCCTGCAGGCGGTGCCGGATCTGGAACCACGCGCCCTGGTTCTGCGGCTCTTCCTGGCACCAGATGACGTCGTTCGCGTACGGATAGCGCGCCAGCACCGTGGCGAATTCCGCGCCCGGGAAGGGATAGAGCTGCTCGATGCGCACGACCGCCACGCCGGCGAGGTTGGCGGCGCGGCGCGCCTGCAGCAGGTCGAAATACACCTTGCCG
>JAFEDW010000413.1 GCA_018241455.1 Pseudomonadota bacterium
GCGAACGCGCGCTCGAAATCCATCTCCTTGCGAAACAGTGCCGCGCTCGCGGTGTCCTTCGGATCGAGCGCAGCGCGCTCCGTCAGGTAGCTCTCGCGCGAGCTGGGCGCCATCGCCTCGAGCGTGCGGCGCTGCGGGGGCGGGCGGCCCGGCACGTACAACTCGAACACCGGCAACGTCGACGTCACGGCGACGTGATGCGCGATCAGCAGCTTGATCAGCGCCGTGACCGCTGGCCCGTTGACGTCGAGCGATTGCCACGGGCCCTCGAGGTCACGGCCACTCGGACACACATCGGGTTTCTTGCCGGCGGCAAACTCGCTGTCGGTGTAGACCGGGCCGTGCTCGAAATCGTCGATGCCCGCGGCGACCGCCTCCGGCCAGGTGACCGAACACAGGTGGCCGGTGATCTTCAGGCCGCGCGCATGTGCCGCGGCCGCGGCGGCCGCGAGTTCGTCGCGCGTGATGTTCATGTAGGCCTTGAACGAGGTCATGCCGGAGTCGGCCCAGAACGCGACGAAGTGGCGCGCATCCTCGGCGCCCTTGAGCTCGCGCATCTGCGCGAACGGCGTCGGCGCGCCTTCCATGTACGGCGCGGTCAGGTCGATCTCGGGCCCGGGCATCAGCCCGGCTTCGATGCGATCGCGCACCTTGATGTCGGCGTATGGCTCGACGCTGCCGGTGGTGCGCAACGTCGTGACGCCGGCGGCGAGATACAGGCGCGGCGCGGTGTAGGCGATTTCATTGACCTGGAACCCGGGCTCGAAACTCTTGCCGTCGCCCCGCTGCAACGCGTTCGAGGCCGAGTAGTAGAAATGATCGTGCATGCCGACGAGGCCCGGCAGCACGCTGTAGCCGGCGTAGTCGCGCAGCTCCGCGCCGGCGGGCACGGCCGTGCTGGCCGCTGGCCCGATCGCGGTGATGCGCCCATGCTCGAGCACGACCGTCTGGTCGGCACGCGGCGCGGCGCCCGTGCCGTCGATGACGTTCACATGCCGGAGGGCGATCACCGGCGCAGCCGTGCCCACATACGGTTGCACCTCGGCGCCCGGCGGCGGCGCTGCCGTTGCAGCGCCGGCACTCGCGATGGCCACGCACATGAACGCGAGGCAGTTGGGTCTTGAATTGGTCGATGGCATGGGCAATCCCCTCTTTCAGTGCAGCCCGGCGCCCGTCGTCAGGTAGACGGCGTAAGTGCCGAGCCAATGGCCGCCTTCATAATGCTCGCCCGTAACGGCGGGCAAGGCCGCCTCCCGATGCCGCTGCGCGCTCGCAGACAGCGCGGCGATGCGGCGGTCGCCCGGCGGCAGTCCGTGGGCGATACCCTCGAGCATCCACGCGCGGCTCAGGTTGAGCCCGTCGATGTGCGCCAGTTTCGGATCGGACCGATCCGTGACCACGGCCGGCATCATCCAGCGCGCCGCGGCGCGCGTCGGAATACCCGGCAGGAAAGCGCCCAGCCATCGGGCGAATGCCGCCCGGTCCAGCACGCGGCGCATGAAATCCGCCTCGGCCAGGCAGGGTGACAGGAAGTCCTCGCCCGACGGTTCGTAGGCCAGCGGGCAATTGCGATCGTTCGAGTAGAAGCGCTGCGCCGCATCGGCAAGCGCGGTGCGCATCGGCGCATCCCCGGCGACGACCGCCCAGTCCCAGACCAGGCCGAGCGCGAACGCAGTCTGGTCGTGTTCACCGATGCGGATCGGATAGTGCAGCCGCGGCAGGTAGTTGCGCAGCCGTTCCGCCACCACGCGCTCGAGCGGCTGCAAGGCCTGCAGCCAGGCCTGCGCCTGCGGATCCTG
>JAFEDW010000414.1 GCA_018241455.1 Pseudomonadota bacterium
GTCGGGATGCCGCGATTTCGCCAGGCCGATGCGTCGGTGCCGGCCTCGAACAGGGCCGCGAGCACGGTGGCTTCCGGCCAGGTCTTCTTCGCGGCCTTCTGCAGGGCACTGAACAACGGCGTGTTTGTCGGCGAGGCTTCCGCCATCGCGAGCTTGCGGTAATACGCCCTCGCATCGGCGTCCGACAGCCTCGTGTCGACGCTGACCTTGACATCCGGGTCGGCGATGAGCTTCTCGACCTGATCCTTCACATCCCAAGGCGTCGAGCCAGGAACCAGGCGCAAGTTCAGGTAGGCCTCGGCCGAACCGGGAATGACGTTTTCCTTCACGCCGGCCCTGACGATCGTCGCTGCCACGGTATTGCGCATCAAAGCGTGCCAGAGCAACGGATATTCACCGTGCGCCGAGACGCGCCTGCCAGCCGCCTTCAGTGCCGCGGCATCACGGCTCGAAGCCAGCGTTTCCAGGTCGCGGCGCATCGCGCCGGTTGCGTTCGCGGACAATGCGCGAAAGTAGGCCCTGGTCTGGTCGGTCAAGGTCGGGTCGGTGTCCCACGTGGATAGTTTCGCCAGGGCCCTGGTGAGCTTGCCGATGGCGCTGTCCGGCTGCGGACGCGAGGAATGTGTCGCCGTGCCCGTTACCTTGAGGCGCAGGCCGGCATAGATCTTGTCGCGCGTGGTGATGTTGACCTGTCGCGTGACGCCGCCCTGGTCCTGGAAGATCCACCCGCCTTCATCCAGCACGAATTCGGCATCGATCTTGTCCCAGTGATTGGCCGCCAGCCATTCGGTGCCGTATTCGCCGGCCTCTTCGTCGGCCTCGGCAAGAAAGATCACATCCCGCGACAGCGCCAGGCCACTCTTCTTCAGTTGCAGGACAGCCTGCGCGAACACCGCCTGCCCGCCCTTGAAGTCCATGGCTCCGCGCCCCAGCACATAGCCATCCCGGATCTCGCCGGCGAAAGGATCGACGCTCCAGTTCTGCCGCTCGACCGGAACGACATCCGAATGGGCGGCCAGCAGCAGCGGCTTGCTGCTGCCATCGCCCTTGAGGCGCGCGATGAAATGCGCCACGCCTTCCTGCGGCGTCCTGATGATTTCATTCTCGATGCCCGCCGCATCGAATACCTGCTTGAGATAGGTCGCTTGCTGCAGCGTGGTTCCGGGCGGATTCGACGTGTCGAACCGCAGCAACTGCTGCAGCAGCCCTACCGTCGCGTCAGGCTCCTGCGCCACGGCGGCTGGCGCTGCACCCAACGCAACAAGGACGCCCAGGATGGCCGTGACCCTCGAAAGCATCGATAGACCCATTTGCACGAACTGCCTCCTGCGGCTGCAGATTTCCAGGCGAAGACGAGTCAGCCGCCCGGGCCCGTCACGAGTGCATGCTACACCGGCGTCGCGCCGCCGTACGTCCTGTCATCACCCGGGCGAGCTGCGCCAGCGTATCGAGCGCAATGGTGGCTCGTGGCAGGCGTGCACGGTGAGCGAGATCGCGCCCCTCGGGAGGAATCTCGCTCCCGGAAGGACGAACGATGCATGTTCATTGAACGCCCGACTCACTCCCACTCGATCGTCGCCGGGGGCTTGCCGGTGATGTCGTAGACGACGCGCGAGACGCCCGGCACTTCATTGACGATACGCCGCGCGCACACGTCGAGCAGTTCATAGGGTAAGTGCGCCCAGCGCGCAGTCATGAAGTCGATCGTCTCGACCGCCCGCAACGCGATCACCGGATCGTAACGGCGGCCGTCGCCGGCGACGCCGACGCTGCGCACCGGCAGGAACACCGCGA
>JAFEDW010000415.1 GCA_018241455.1 Pseudomonadota bacterium
GGCCAGCACGACCAGCGCGAGGGCGCGCGCGATTCTGCCCGGGGGACTGCGCATCATGAGGTCCGACTCCCGGGCATGTTGGCGATGAGGCGCACATGCCGCGTCTCCGGCGCCCATAGATAACAGGCGAGCCCACCGAAGCCGAGCACCGCCACGCACGCTCCCAGCGCGGCGTGCACGCCGAAGTCCGCGACCACCAGCGGCATCAGGAAGGTGCTGATGGCCGAGCCGATGCGGCTGGCCGCAATCGCCATGCCGATGCCGCTCGCGCGCAGGTCGGTCGTGAACAGCTCGGGAAGATACACGTACACGAGATTGGTCGAGGCCGACAGCACTCCCGCAAACAGCGCGAACAGCGCGATCGTGACTGCGGGTGGCGGCGAATCGGCGAGCGTCAACACCAGCATCGCCGCGGCCGTCAACGCGAACCCGCCGACCAGGAACTGCCGGCGCGTGATGTGATCGACGATGAAGATGCCGCCGACGGCGCCGGCAACCAGCGATACGTTGTAGAACACGCCGCCGAGATGCTCGTTCCGTACCTGCAGCGCCGCCAACACGCGCGACACGAAGGTGCCCATGGCGAAATACGGAATGACCTGGCAGACGAAGAAGATGCAGCCCACCAGCGTGCGTCGGCGCCACGCGGGCGACAGCAATTCCGCCCACCGGCCCTGCACGCGCGGCGCAGGCGCCACGGCGGGCGGCGGCTGCACGTCGGTGCCGATGCGTTCACGCACGATGCGCGCCGCGTCCGCGCTGCGGCCGTGCTGCGCGAGCCAGAGCGGCGACTCGGGCAGGCCCAGCCGCAGTGGCAGCACCAACAGCGAGGGAACCGCGGCGGCCACCAGCATCCAGCGCCAGGAACCCGGGCCGGCATCGGCGAGCAGCACGCCGACGATGAACGCGCAGGCGTAACCGGCTGCCCACGCAACCGACAGCAGGCTCATGATGCGGCCGCGTACCGAACGGGGCGTGAATTCGGTCAGCATCGCCTTGCTCACCACGTAGTCGGTGCCGAGCAGGAAGCCGATTACCAGGCGCAGCACCAGCAACTGCCAGCTCGCGCTGACCAGCAGCGGCAGCGCCGAGAACAGGCTCAGCAGCAGCATGTTCCAGGCAAAGACCGGTCGGCGGCCGCGCTGATCCGCGACCGGGCCGGTCAGCAGCGCGCCGAAGAACAAGCCGAAGAGCGAGGCACCGCCCAGCAGGCCCATCCACACCGGCGTGAGCTGCAGGTCGGATTCGGCCCGTGCCAGCGCGATGCCGATGCTGCCGAGTCCGAACCCGTCGCTGAAGACGCCGCCCACGGCCGCCACCGCGACCCGCGCATGGAAAGCCTTCAGCGGCGCGTCGTCGTAGGCAAACTGCTTCGGCTCCTGCGCGGTCACGCCTGGTTCATGGCTGGGCAGCATCACGTGGGAACAATACCCGATTGCCCTGCATCTTCGCTGTGGCCATTGCGCGGTGACAAGCAGGCGGCGACCGCTTAGTCTAGGCGCTAATGGAGATCGCCACCTCGATCGGTGTGAACCTGTTGCTGGGCCTCGTGCTGCTCGGGTTGCTGCGCTGGCGGCTCGGCGCCGACAGTGTCCGCGCAACAAACCCCGCCGAGGCACTGCAGATCTTCCGGCGCTTCTTTCCGGATGCGAATGGCACCGCCACGCCGGCAAAGGACGGCCGCAGTGCGCTGCTCGAACTCGACGACGGCAGCTGCGCGCTGCTGTTGCGCCATGGCCGCCGCTGGAATGCACGCCTGCTCGTGGGCCGCGAGATCTCGCGCGTCGCGTT
>JAFEDW010000416.1 GCA_018241455.1 Pseudomonadota bacterium
GGAAGGCGGTGCAGGCCCTGGCCTTCAAGGGCAAGATGGGCGCGGGCGCGACCACGTACGAAGCCGTGACCGAGAAGCGCCAGCTCGAACGCAAGGAACGCGAAGAGATGATGCTGCCGTTTGCGCTCGAATCGCGCCGGCCGAACAAGACGCGGCTGGAGATCACCTTCAATGGCCAGACGGCCGTGCAGGTGTACGACGGCGTCAATGGCTACAAGTATCGCCCCTACCTCGGTCGTGAGGACTGGGAACCCTACAGCGCCGACGAGTTGAAGCGGGCCGCGGCGGAACCGGGCATCGATGGCCTGTTGATCGACCTGGCCGCCCGCGGTGGCCACGTCGAGTCGGCCGGCACCGACACCGTCGAGGACAAGCCCGCCTATCGGCTGAAGGTCACCGACAAGAATGGCCAGGTGCGTCACGCGTGGATCGACGCGGCGAGCTTCCTCGAGGTCAAGGAAGACGGCGCGCCGCGCAAGCTCGATGGCAAAATGCATCCGGTCGAGGTCTACCTGCGCGACTACAAGCCCGAGCAGGGCCTGATGATTCCGCGCGTCATCGAGACCGCGGTGCAGGGTGTGCCGAAGACCGAGAAGATCGTGATCGACAGTGTCGTGGTCAATCCGAAGCTCGACGATTCCCGGTTCCAGAAAGCGAAGTGACCCAGCGACGCGTGGGAGCAGGAGCCATGGCAACGATGATCCGTACCGCGCCGCTGCTCGCGTTCATGCTGGCGCTGGCGGGCGCGGCGACCGGCGCCGAGCCCAAGCCGACACCGGCACCGACACCAGCGCCGACTCTCGACCAGATCGTCGCGCGCTACGTGGAGGCGCGCGGTGGAGCGCAGGCCTGGCAGCGCATCCTGGCCATGGGGTGGACCGGACACATCGAATCGGGCCCCGGCGGCAGCCAGAAGATTCCGTTCCTGATGCTGTTCCGCAGGCCGAATGCCACGCGATTCGAAGTCGTGGCGCAGAACCAGCGTTCGGTGCGCATTTTCGACGGCCATCATGGCTGGAAGCAGCGGCCCGGCGGCGAGTCGGGCGTGGAGTTGAACGAATACACGCCGGAGGAAGTGCGGGCGGCGCTCGACTCGGGTGGCCTGGACGGACCGCTGTCGGGCTACCAGGCCAAGGGCATAAAGCTGGAGCTGCAGGGCGCGGAGATCATCGAGCAGCGCAAGGCCTGGAAACTCAAGCTGACGTTTCCGTCCGGCGACGTGCAGTGGCACTGGATCGACGCTGAGAATTACCATGACCTGCGCTACGACCGCGAAGTGCGCAACGCGATGGGCATGAGCGGCGTCGTATCGGTCTACCTGCGCGATTACCACACCGTCGAGGGACTGAGCGTGCCGCTGCTCATCGAAACCCGTGCGCCATCCGGGCAGGCCCCCGATCGCATGATCATCGAGAAGATCGCGTTCAATCCGACGCTCAGCGCCGATACCTTCGAGCGGCCGGTGCAGGCGGGCGTGCGTCATGAAGGTGTGGTCATCAATACCGGCGACCCGCGCGGCTCCGGCGCGCCGCAGCGCTGATTCCCTGCTGTCTTGGAAAGGCCGCGGTTGCGGCACTGCAGGCCCGAAGCGGCCGCCGCGGATTATGCCCGTCGCCTGCCGGGCGCGCGGCACCCGGTTTTTCACGTTCGCAAACTGTGATGCGCGTCGCAGGAGTGCGGCATGCGAGCCATTGCCGGCATTGTCGTTGCGGGTAGCCTTGACCCTTCCATATGGAGAAAGGGTCCAAGAAATGAGAGCCACAAAATCCCACCTGGCCACGGGCATTG
>JAFEDW010000417.1 GCA_018241455.1 Pseudomonadota bacterium
GCATGCGAAACTTTCCGCAGCCGAGCGCGAGCAGGCGGTCACCGACCTCATCGCACTGGTCACTGCCGTCGATGGCCTGCTGCTCGCGCAGGCGGCGGTGGACTCGGACTACTTCATCGGCGCCGCGGCGCGGACCTTCAGCGCCGCGGAGAGCGCCGCGATCCACGACGGCGTGCTCGGGGCCTATCGCTGGCAGTACATCGTCTCGGGCGTGCAGCATCCGCACTTCGGGGAACTATTGACGAGCATGACCACGCCGCAGCAGATGGCGCGGATCCAGGCCGCGCTGGCGCCGATCATGAATGCCTGACGCACCATGACGATTCCCATGTGGATGCTGCTGGGATTCGCCGCATGGACGCTGCTGCTGCTGATGGCAACGGTTGGCGTGTACCGGTGGACACGGATCATCTTCCGCAATGAACCGGTGGCGTCGTTTCGCAGCGACCGGCTCGAGGGCGCCGACTGGTACCAGCGCGGCACCAGGGCGCACGCAAACTGCGTGGAGAACCTGCCGGTATTCGGTGCCATCGTGTTCGTCATCGGCGCGATCGGCCTGCGAGGTGGCGTAGTCGACGCGCTGTGCATCACCGTACTCATCGCGCGTGTCTGCCAATCGCTGGTCCACCTGGCCCGCCCGCAGACGGACTCGGTCGTGGCGGTGCGGTTCTCCTTCTTCAGCGTGCAACTGGCCTGCTTCCTGGCGCTCAGCGGCATGGCGGTGCATCACGGCTGAGGCTGCGGGCATTCAACCGCCACGATGGTGCCGCGTGCGTCGCCGGCTTCGATCGACAGGCGCGCACCCATCAGGTCGGCGCGGAATTGCATGATCTTCTGACCCATCGAGGTGCGGTCGGCTGTCAGCGGGGCAGGACCAATGCCATCGTCGCGGACCTCGAGGCGGACCGAGTCGGACCGGATATCCAGCTTGATATCGATGTACCGCGCCCGGGCGTGTCGCTGCGCGTTCGTGACCGCCTCCTGTGCGATTCGATAAAGCTGATCGGCTGCATCCGGTGCCAGCCTGAACGGAGCCGCGCGTGTAACCTCGAAACGGATCGTCGGCTGCTGTTTGCCGCCATCCGGCGGCTGTGCCATTTCCTGCAGTGCGCCGACCAGGCCGCCGCTGGCCAAGCTCAGCGGGGAGAGCCCATGGGCGATGGTTCGACAGGCGCGGATGGCATGCCCGATCTGCAGTTCCAGGCGTGCGAGCTCCCGGGTCGCCGCCGGACCACTCTTTTCGAGGGTCTTGGCCAGCGCTCCGATGATCATCGAGATCCCGGTGAGTTCCTGGCCGAGGCCGTCATGCAAGTCGGCCCCGAGTTTCCTCCGCTCGCGATCCGCCGCTTCCAGCACTGCACGCTCGAGACGCTTGCGCTCCGTGATGTCCTCGACGATCGTCCAGAGGTACTGGGTGCCGTCGCTGGCCGTGAATAGCGCGCCATTGAGCTGCACCGGGATCCAGTGTCCATCCTTGTGGATGTAGTTCTTCTCGTAAGGACCGAAACGGCCGGTGCGCTTCGCCAACTCCAGTTGGCGGAGGTCGAGCGCCTCGTATCGTTTGGGCGTCAGCTGCCGCGATTCCAGGTGCAGCAGTTCTGCCTCCGAATAGCCGGTGATCGTCTGGAAAGCCTCGTTGAACTCCAGATACCGGGATTCGACATTCGTCAGCACCAGGCCGACGTGCGGCATCATGTACAGCGCACGCAGCTTCGCCTCTCGCTCGCGCAGCGCGTCTTCGGCCCGCTTGCGTTCGGTGATGTC
>JAFEDW010000418.1 GCA_018241455.1 Pseudomonadota bacterium
GAATTCGGCCGGTGAACCGGGGCGGCATGGGTATCTCGACTGGTCTGCGCGGCTGAGCTCGACGATCGACCTGCTGCGGCAACGCGGGGAGGCCCGCATCGTGGCCGAGCCGACCTTGAGTTGCCGCAGCGGCGGCGAAGCGCATTTCGTTGCCGGCGGCGAGCTTCCGGTGCCGGTCACCAACGGGCAGGGCACGCCGAACGTCCAGTACCACGAATACGGCGTCATCCTCGACGTCAAACCGGTGGCCGATGATGCGGGCAACGTCTATGCGCGTGTCGAGACCGAGGTCAGCGACATCGATCGCAGCGTACAGGTGCTGGGTGTACCCGGCATCCTGAAACGCCACTCCAATACCGAAGTCAACGTGCGCACCGGCGAGACGATCGTCATCGCAGGCCTGGTTGATCGGTCCAGCAATGTCGACAAGCACGGCCTGCCGTTGCTCGGCGCCGTGCCGGTGGTCGCGCCGTTGTTCCAGTCGCACAGCCGCGAGATCAAGGACTCGGAACTGGTCGTGCTGATTACGCCGCACATCGTGGCGGCGCGGCCAGCAAAGGCGGATGCGCCCGACCCGGGATTGCGGCAACTCGAGCGCGCCGATCACATGCTGCACGATCGTGACCCGCGGTGATGGCGGCGCTCGAGCGGCAGCGTGTGTTGGCGCGGCAGATCCAGGAGGAATTGCGTGCCGAGCTCGACCTCCGGCGCACCGACGTTGCGCAGCTTGCCGACGCACCGTTGCGCGAGCTGGCCGCGCGCGTGGTGCGGCAGAATGTCGCGCGGCGCATGTTGCCGCCGGAAATCGATGCGGAATCGTTGGTCCGCACCGTCATCGACGAAGCGCTGGGCCTGGGGCCGCTCGAGCGGTTGCTGGCCGACCCCGACGTGAGCGAGATCATGATCAACGGGCCGGCAGCGGTGTTCGTCGAGCGCTCCGGCCGCATCGAAGCGACCGCGGGCATTTTCAGCAGCGAGGCTGCGCTGCGCAGCGTCATCGACCGCATCGTCGCCGGCGCCGGCCGTCGGGTCGATGAAGCCTCGCCGATGGTCGATGCCCGCCTGCCCGATGGATCACGCGTCAACGTCGTGTTGCCGCCGCTCGTGTTGAACGGCCCGTGCGTGACGATCCGCCGCTTCTCCGGGCTGCGCCTCGATCTGCCGGCGCTGGTGCGGCGTGGAGCGCTGCACGAGCCGATGGCGCGATTCCTGGCGGCGGCCGTGCTCGCCCGGCTGAACATCGTCGTGTCCGGTGGAACCGGAGCCGGCAAGACGACGCTGCTCAATGCGATCGCCGGCCTGATCCCAGCCGCGGAACGAATCGTCACGATCGAAGACGCGGCCGAATTGGCGCTGCACCACGATCACGTCGTGACGCTGGAGGCCCGGCCGCGCAATCTCGAGGGGCAGGGCGAGGTGACGATCCGTGACCTGGTGCGCAACGCGCTGCGCATGCGTCCCGATCGCATCATCGTCGGCGAATGTCGCGGCGGCGAAGCGCTCGACATGTTGCAGGCGATGAATTCCGGCCATGAAGGCTCGCTCACCACTGCGCATGCGAACTCCGCCCGTGACCTGCTGTCGCGCCTCGAGGTCATGGTGCTGATGGCCGGCATGGATCTGCCGCTCACCGCGATTCGCGCACAGATCGCCGGCGCACTCGACCTGGTGGTCCACCAGGCCCGTTGCGCCGGAGGCGCGCGGCGCATCACCAGCATCGTCGAGATCGTCGGCTGCGACAGCGGCGTCGTGCAGACGCAGG
>JAFEDW010000419.1 GCA_018241455.1 Pseudomonadota bacterium
ATCCTTGCAGGCGCATTGTGCGACCGGCCGCTGGCAGCCGGGACAGATGCGCCCGACATCGCTCCGGTAGACGATGCCCACGGCAGCGCCGCTCAGGCGCCGGCGCGTGCGGCCGCCGCGTCGGCCCACGCACCGGCATCCGCCACGGCCACCGCGCTCATGTCGACGATGCGGCGCACCGTCGACGAGGGCGTCATGATGTGCACCGGCTGCGCGATGCCGAGCAGGATGCCGCCGACGATCACACCGCCGCCGCCCGCCGCGATGCGCAGCGCGTTGTAGCAGATGTTGGCGGCGTCGACGTTCGGCATGATCAGCAGGTTGGCGTCGTGCTGCAGGTGCGAGTGCGGAAACTCATTGGCGCGGATGGCGCTCGACAGCGCCGAATCGGCGCGCATTTCGCCGTCCACCTCGAGATCGGCATCGCGGTCGCGGATCAGGCCGAGCGCCACGCGCATCTTCTGCGCCGAGGCCGCGTCCGAGCTGCCGAAGCTCGAATGCGAGACCAGCGCGACGCGCGGCGTCATGCCGAAGCGGCGCACCTGCTCCGCGGCGAGCAGCGTCATCTCGGCGACCTGCTCGGCGTCCGGATCGCGGTTGACGTGCGTGTCGCAGAAGAACAGCTGCCGGTCGTTGAGGATCAGCATCTGCATCGTCGCCACGGTGTGCACGCCGCGCCGGAGGCCGATGACGCGCCGCACGAACTTCAAGTGATCGAGGTAATCGCCGACCGTGCCGCACAGCATCGCGTCGGCATCGCCCCGGCGCAGCAGCATGGCGCCGATCAGCGAGGTGCGGCTGCGCATCTGTTCCATCGCGAGCGCCTTGGTCACGCCGTGGCGGCAGGCCAGCTCGTAGTATTCGCTCCAGGCGTCGCGGAAGCGCGCATCGTTGTGCACGTTGACCGCCTCGCAGTGTTCGCCGAGCTTGAGGCGTAACCCCAGCTTCTCGATGCGCGCCGCCATCAGTTCGACGCGACCGATCAGGATCGGCCGCGCCAGCCCCTCGTCGACGACCACCTGCACCGCCTGCAGCACGCGCGGATCCTCGCCCTCGGCGTAGATCAGCCGCTGCGGCCGCCGCTTCGCGGTCGCGAACACCGCGCGCATCGCCGAGGCGGACTGGTACACGAACTGCTCCAGGCTGGCGCGGTAGGTCGCCAGGTCGGCGATCGGCCGCGTCGCGACGCCGCTGTCCATCGCGGCGCGCGCCACCGCCGGCGCGATCGTCGTGATCAGCCGCGGATCGAAGGCGCGCGGAATCAGGAACTGCGGGCCGAAGCCCTCGCTGCTCTCGCCGTAGGCCGCGGTGGCAACGTCCGACTGCTCGGCCTGCGCCAGTTCCGCCAGCGCATGCACGGTCGCCAGTTTCATCGCTTCGTTGATCACCGTCGCGCCGACGTCGAGCGCGCCGCGGAAGATGAACGGAAAGCACAGCGAGTTGTTCACCTGGTTCGGATAATCCGAGCGTCCGGTGCAGACGATGCAATCGGGGCGCGCGGCCTGCGCCAGCTCCGGGCGGATTTCCGGTTCGGGATTGGCCAGCGCCAGGATCAGCGGGCGCGGCGCCATGCGCGCCACCATCTCAGGCTTGAGCACGCCCGGACCCGACAATCCCAGGAAGATGTCGGCGTCGACGACGATCTCGGCCAGCGTGCGCGCCTTGGTGTTGCAGGCGTAGCGCTGCTTGTCGGCGTCCATGTTCGGGCGGCCCGCGTAGACCACGCCGCTGCTGTCGGAAAT
>JAFEDW010000041.1 GCA_018241455.1 Pseudomonadota bacterium
AGGAAGTCGATCGCCTCGAGGTTCTCGCGGCCACCGTGGCGGTTGGGCACGAAATTGCCGCGGCGGCCGAAATCCAGGTAGATCATCGAGGCGACCGCGTCGACGCGCAGGCCGTCGAAGTGGAATTCCTCCAGCCAGTAGCAGGCGCTCGAGAGCAGGAACGAGCGCACTTCGTGTCGATCGTAGTTGAAGATCAGCGTGCCCCAGTCGGCATGCTCGCCCTTGCGCGGATCCTCGTATTCGTACAGCGCGGTGCCATCGAAGCGCGCCAGCCCATGCGCATCGCGCGGAAAGTGGCCGGGCACCCAGTCGAGCAGCACACCGATGCCGGCCTGGTGGCACTGGTCGACTAAAAAGCGCAGGTCGTCGGGTGAACCGTGACGGCTCGTGGGCGCGAAGTAGCCGGTCGTCTGGTAGCCCCAGGAATCATCGAGCGGATGTTCGGTGACCGGGAGCAGTTCGATGTGCGTGAAACCCTGGGCGCGCACATACGGCACCAGTTCGGCGGCGAGCCGGCGGTAATCGTAGAAACGGCCGTCGCCGTGCTGGCGCCACGAGCCGGCGTGCACTTCGTAGATGCTCATCGGCGCGTGCAGCCAGTCACGCTCGCGGCGCGCGCGCAGCCAGTCGCCATCGCCCCAGGCGTAGTGGCTGTCGCAGACGATCGAGGCGGTGCCGGGGCGCAGTTCGGTCGCGCGTCCGTACGGGTCGGTCTTCAGCACCACCGCGCCGTTGAGGCGGTGGCGGATCTCGAATTTGTACAGTTCACCGGCGGCCAGGCCCGGAACGAACAGCTCCCAGACGCCGCTCGCGCCGAGCGAGCGCATCGGCAGGCGGCGGCCGTCCCATTCGCAGAACGGTCCGACGACGCTGACGCGTTCGGCGTTTGGCGCCCAGACAGCAAAACGCACGCCAGCGATGCCATCCATCTGCAGGCATTGGGCGCCGAGGAATTGCCAGGCGCGGGCCTCATGGCCGCCGCTGAACGCGTTCAGGTCCTGCGGGCCGATCGTCGGCAGGAAACTGTAGGGATCGACGCGCTCTTGCGGTACGTCTGCGCTGTCGCGCCAGGCGAGGCGATAGTGGTGGGGGAGCGACCCCTTCGGGCCCTGCCAGTGGAAAAAATCGCTGCCCGGGATGCGCTGCAGCTCCAGTTCGCCGTTGATGCGGGCGGAACGGGCCGCGGGCAGGTAGGCCAGCACCGTGGCGAGGCCGCCGCGCTCGTGCTGGCCGAGGATGGCGTGCGGATCGTGGTGGGTGCCGGCGGCGATGCGTCCCCGGTCGTGCGCCAGATCGTCGATCCAGTTGGCCATTGCCGGCGTACTATACTCGACGGGGCCCCACCTTGAGATCGATTGCGATGGCCAAACCAAACCCAAGAACCTCATCCGGGCGCTACGTCAGCCGCCTCACGAGTGGCACGTTGGCGGTCATCATGGCGGGCGGTCGTGGCGAGCGCTTGCGCGACCTGACGATCAACCGCTGCAAGCCGGCGACGCCGTTCGGCGGCAAGTTCCGCATCATCGATTTTCCGCTGTCGAACTGCGTGAACTCAGGGATACGCCAGATCTACATCATGACGCAGTACAAGGGCCAGTCGCTGATCCAGCACGTGCAGCGCGGCTGGAGCTACCTGCGCGGCGAGTTCGGCGAGTTCGTCGACGTGGTGCCGGCGCAGCAGCAGATCGGCGAGCACTGGTACCGCGGCACGGCCGATTGCGTGTACCAGAACCTCGATTTGATCCGCGCGCACCGGCCCAAGCACGTGCTGGTGCTGGCGGGCGATCACATCTACAAGATGGACTACGGTCCGATGGTGGCCTATCACGTCGAGAAGGGCGCCGACATCACCGTCGGCGTCGTCGAGGTGTCGCGCGACAAGGCGCGCGAGTTCGGCGTGCTGTCGGTCACCGAGTGGAACCGCGTGACGAAATTCTCCGAAAAGCCGCAGGATCCGGAGTGCATTCCCGGCCGGCCGGATGTCGCGCTCGCCTCGATGGGCATCTACATCTTCAATGGGCGGTTGCTCGAGAAGCTGCTGGTCGAAGACGCCAAGCAACCCGGTTCCAAGCACGATTTCGGCCGCAACATCATCCCGCCGGCGATCGACACGCTACAGGTATTCGCGTATCCGTTCACCGACGTGAAGACGCGCGCGCAGAACTACTGGCGCGATGTCGGTACCGTCGATGCCTACTACGATGCGAACATCGAGCTGGTGCATGTCGCGCCCGAGCTGAACCTCTACGACGAAGAGTGGCCGATCTGGACCTACCAGGCGCACGTGCCCTCGGCGAAGTTCATCCTCGACGAAGACGGGCGGCGCGGCATGGCGATCAACTCGATCGTCTCGGGCGCGTGCATCATCTCGGGCGCGGTCATCAACCAGTCGCTGCTGTTCTCGAACGTGCGCGTCGACGAGCGTTCGAACGTGTTCCGCTCGGTGGTGCTGCCGAACGTCAAGATCGGCGCGGGCTGCACGATCCGGCAGGCGATCCTCGACGAGGGCTGCGAGGTGCCCGATGGCATGCAGATCGGCGTGGACCGCGGCGCCGACGCCGCGCGCTTCCACGTGACCGAGAACGGCGTCGTGCTCGTGACCCCGGAGATGCTGCAGCGAGTCATCGCCAACGCATGAGCGGCGCCGCACGTCTCCCGGTGGTGCTGCTGTGGCACATGCACCAGCCGCAGTACCGCGATCCGGACAGCGGCGAGTACATCCTGCCGTGGACCTACCTGCACGCGATCAAGGACTACGCCGACATGGCCGCGCACCTCGAGGCCAACCCCAGGGCGCGCGCGGTCGTCAATTTCGCACCGATCCTGATCGAGCAGCTCGAGGAACTGGCGGCGCGCGTCGGCGCGCACCTGGCGAGTTGCGAGCCGCTCCCGGATCCGGTGCTGGCGGTGTTGTCCGAGGCGCCGCTGCCGCTCGAGGGCGCAGCGCGCCTTGCGCTGCTGCAGGCCTGCCTGCGCGCGCAGCGCGCACAGCTGATCGATCGCTATCCACCGTATGCCGAGCTGGCCGATCTCGCCGTTGCGTTCGATACGCCCGAACGCATGGCCTATGCCTCCGATCAGTACCTGCACGACATCGGCGTCTGGTATCACATCGCCTGGCTCGGCGAGACCGTCAAGCGGAGCGATGCGCGCGTGGCCGCGCTGATCGAGCGCGCGCGCGATTTCGGCCCGGCGCACCGGCGTACGCTGCTGGAGCTGATCGGCGATCTGCTGGCCGGATTGCTGGGCCGTTATCGCGCACTGGCCGATCGCGGCCAGGTCGAGCTGGCGATGTCACCGTATGCGCATCCGATCCTGCCGCTGTTGATCGATTTCCAGGCAGCGCACGAGTCCGTGCCGACGGCGCCGTTGCCGCGGGCGGCGCACTATCCGGGTGGCGAGCAGCGCGCCGCGTGGCACATGGAGGAGGGCCTGCGTGTCTTCCGGCGCGCGTTCGGCCGCGCGCCGGCCGGCTGCTGGCCATCGGAAGGCGCGATCAGTGCGCGCGCACTGCAGCTCGTCGAGGCGCACGGCATGCGCTGGGCCGCGAGCAGCGGCAACGTGCTGCGCGGCTGCCTGCGCGGCGGCGCCGACAGCGCGAACAGCGCGAACGACGCGAACGGCGGCGATCCCGGCGGGGAGCCCGCCGCGCCCGAATTGCGCGCCTGGCAGGTGCCCGGCAGCACGCTCAGCCTGTGCTTCCGGCACGATGAGTTGTCGGACCTGATCGGCTTCACCTACCAGAGCTGGCATGGTGATGACGCCGTGCGCAACTTCATCGCGGCGCTCGAGCGCGTCGCCGCCGAGCAGGCGGGCCAGCCCGGCGCGATGGTGCTGATCGCGCTCGATGGCGAGAACGCGTGGGAACACTATCCGTTCAACGGGTACTATTTCCTGCAAGGACTCTATGCGGCGCTCGCGAACCATCCGCAACTCGAACTGACGACGCTCGGCGATGCGCTGGCGCGCGATCCGTCGCGGCAGGCGCTGCCGCGGGTGGTCGCCGGCAGCTGGGTGCACGGCACGCTGGCGACCTGGATCGGCGATGCCGACAAGAATGCCGGCTGGGATTTGCTGGTGCAGGCCAAACTCGCCGCCGATGAGGTGCTCGCCGACGAACGGCTGTCCGCGCCGCGACGCACGGCGATCGAACGACAGCTCGCGCTGTGCGAGAGCTCCGACTGGTTCTGGTGGTTCGGCGATTACAACCCCTACGAAGCGGTACGCGATTTCGACCGCCTGTTCCGCCATCAGCTGGCAAGCCTGTATCGGCTGCTGGGCCGCGCCGCGCCCGAGTCGCTGTCGCGCGCGATCTCGGTCGGCCGCGGCGCACCCGAAGGCGGCGGCGTCATGCGCCGCGCGCAGGGATGAGTGGCGTGCTGGAGCGACGGCGCAGCGGCGTGCTGCTGCATCCCGCAGCGCTGCCTGGCGAGCACGGCGTGCTCGGGCAGTCGGCGCGCGAGTTCGTCGATTGGCTTGCTGCCGCCGGCTTCGGCGTGTGGCAGGTGTTGCCGCTCGGACCGGTCGGCACCGACGGTTCGCCGTACTGGGTGCGCTCGGATGACGCCGGCAACACCGCGCTCATCGATCGTCGCGAAGCGCCCGACCCCGGACAATCACGCGATGCGTTCGCGCAATTCTGCGCGGAACAGCGAGGCTGGCTCGAAGACTACGTGTTGTTTGCGGCCTTGAGCCGCGCGCACGACACCGCCCCGTGGTGGACCTGGCCGGCTGCGTTGCGCGATCGGGACCCAGCAACGCTGGATGATGCGCGGCAACGACTGGAACCTGAACTGCACGCGCTGCGCGTCGCGCAGTGGCAATTTTCACAACAGTGGTCGGCGTTGCGCGAGTACGCGCAGCAGCGCGGCGTGCGCTTGTACGGCGACCTGCCGATCTACCTGGCGCCGGATTCGGTGGCGACGTGGACGCAGCGGGCGCAATTCCAGCTGCGCGCCGACGGCTCGCCGGCGCTGCTGGCCGGTGTGCCGCCGGATTATTTCGCCGCCGACGGGCAACTGTGGGGCAATCCGCTGTACGACTGGGAACAGGCGCGTCGCGACGGCTTCGCGTTCTGGCGCGCGCGCGTCGCGAGCCAGTTGCGGCGCTTCGATCTGTTGCGCCTCGATCATTTCCGCGGACTGGCGGGTTACTGGGCCGTGCCGGCCGGCGCCCGCACGGCGCGCGACGGACAATGGCTGCCGGCGCCGGGCAGCGAGCTGCTCGCCGCACTGCGTTCGGTGGCGGCCGGGTCGACGTCGGGTGAGCTGCCGCTGGTGGCCGAGGACCTGGGCGTCATCACCGCCGATGTCGTCGCGCTGCGCCACGCCTTCGACCTGCCGGGCATGCGCGTGCTGCAGTTCGGCTTCGATGGCGCCGCCGACAATCCGCATCTCGCACATAACTTCACGCAACACTCCGTCGTCTACACCGGCACGCACGACAACGACACGACGCTCGGCTGGTATCGCTCGCTCGATCCGTCCACGGCGCGGCGCGTCGACGACTATCTCGGCGCCGCGGCGGATTCGATGCCGCTGGCGCTGGTGCGCGCGGCGCTGGCCTCGGTCGCCGTGCTCGCGATGATGCCGGCGCAAGACGTGCTGTCGCTCGGCAGCGAGGCGCGCTACAACGTGCCCGGCACGGTCGGCGACAATTGGCGCTGGCGCATGGCGCCGGGTGCACTGACAGCGGAACTCGCGGCACAATACCGGCATATGAATGCCATCTTTGGCCGCCTGGCATGAAGCCGCCGGCATGAACAAGAAGCGCCGTGATCAGCCCGCACGGATGTCCGACATCGCCCGCATCGCAGGTGTCTCGGCATCGACCGTGTCGCGTGCGCTGGCGGGCAGCACGCTGGTGGCCGCGGCGAAACGCGACGAGATCCGCCGCCTGGCGCGCGAGCGCGGTTACGTCATCAACACGACGGCCCGCAACCTGCGCTTGCAGCGCACGCAATCAATCAGCGTCGCGATTCCGCTCGGCCACGAGGCCGGGCAATCGCTGGCCGATCCGTTCCTGACCGAGATGATCGGCCACGTGGCCGACCGCATTACGCAGCGCGGCTACGGCATGTTCCTGCAGAAGATCGTGCCGCCGATGGACGATTGGCTGCCGCAGCTGATCGGCAGCCACCGGAGCGACGGCATCATCGTCATCGGCCAGAGCACCGAGCACGCGGTGCTCGAGGCGGCGGCCGAGGCTTACCGGCCGCTGGTGGTGTGGGGCGGACGCCTCGCGCGGCAGTCCTACTGCACGGTCGGCACCGACAACGTCGCCGGCGCGCGCTCGGCGGTCGAGCACCTGATCCAGGCGGGACGCCGCCGCATCGTATTCCTCGGCGATCCAGCCGTGCCCGAGATCGGCCTGCGTTACCAGGGCTATCTGCTCGCGCATGAACGCGCCGCGCAGCAGGTCGTGCCGGCGCAGGTCGTGCCCGCGCACCTGACCGCCGACACCGCCTATGAAGCGATGCGCGCGTTCATCGGCGCGGCAGGCGGCCCCGGGGCAGCCGGCGCCTTCGACGCCGTATTCGGTGCGACCGACGTCATTGCGCTCAGCGCGGTGCGCGCGATCACGGCCGCGGGATTGTCCGTGCCCGGCGACGTCGCGGTGGTCGGGTACGATGACATCGTCATGGCCTCGCACGCCAACCCGCCATTGAGCACGGTGCGCCAGGACGTGCAACGCGGTGCGCACATGCTGGTCGACCTGCTGTTTCGGCGCATGGAAGGCGAAGACACCCCGTCGGCAACGATGCCTGCGGACTTGGTGATACGCGAATCCAGCGCCTGAACAATTTCCAGGACTACGATCGCACGCTGGCACCGACGACAGCCGCGCGCCGTGGCGTTAGGATGTGCTGCAATTACAGGGGGCGGCATGACCACCAACGCGCGTCCGACGCTGACGTTCTGGCAGATCTGGAACATGTGCTTTGGGTTCCTGGGCCTGCAGTTCGGCTTCGCGCTGCAGAACGCCAACGTCAGCCGCATCTTCCAGACACTCGGCGCGAGCCTCGATGCCATTCCGTCGCTGTGGATCGCCGCGCCGCTCACCGGCCTGCTGGTGCAGCCGATCATCGGCTACAGCTCCGACCGCACCTGGACGCGGCTCGGCCGCCGCCGTCCGTATTTTCTGGTCGGCGCGCTGCTGGCGTCGATCGCGCTGCTCGCAATGCCGCGCTCGGGCGCGCTGTGGATCGCCGCCGGCCTGCTGTGGATGCTCGATGCCTCGATCAACATCTCGATGGAGCCGTTTCGCGCGTTCGTCGGCGACCAGCTGGGGCCGGCGCAGCGGCCCGCCGGCTATTCGATGCAGAGTTTCTTCATCGGCGTCGGGGCGGTCGTCGCGAGCGTGCTGCCGTGGTTGTTCACGCAACTGGGCGTCAGCAACCACGGCACCGACGCAGCCGGCCATGCGATCGTGCCCGATACGCTGCGCTACTCATTCGATCTCGGCGCGCTGGTGCTGCTCGCGGCGGTCGGCTGGACGGTGCTGCGCACGCGCGAATATCCGCCGGAAACCTTGCACGCCTTCGACGACTCGGTACCCGACTCGTCTGACGATACGGCGACGGTCGCCGCGGTCGGCAACCAGCGGATCCTCGGCGCCGTGGCCTGGACGGCGGCGGGGCTGATCGCGGTCGGCGCGGTGGCCAGGTACCAGCTCGATCGGCAGCTGTACCTTGTCAGCGGCATGGCGCTGGCGTGGGGCCTGGCGCAGCTGGTGCACGCGAGGCTGCCGGGGCGCGGTTTCTTCGGCGCGATCATGGACGACCTCGAGAACATGCCGCGCACGATGCGCCGACTGATCCCGGTGCAGTTCTTTTCCTGGCTGGCGCTGTTCTCGATGTGGCTCTACACGACGCCGGCGGTCACGCAGGTGCATTTCCACAGCAGCGATCCGGCCACCGCGGCCTACAACAACGGCGCCGACTGGGTCGGGTTCCTGTTCGGCGCCTACAACGGCTTCGCCGCGCTGGCCGCGATCGTCATTCCGCCGATGGTGCGCAAGCTCGGCCTGCAGCGCAGCCACCTCGTCAACGTGTGGCTCGGCGGCGCCGGCTTGATCTCGATGGCGCTGATCCGCGATCCCCACTGGCTGATCGCCTCGATGGTCGGCGTCGGTTTCGCATGGGCTTCGATACTCTCGCTGCCCTATGCGCTGCTGTCGGACAGCCTGCCGGCGCGCAAGATGGGCGTGTACATGGGCATCTTCAATTTCTTCATCGTGATCCCGCAGCTTGTGGCGGCTTCCGTCCTCGGCGCGTTGCTCAAGGCCGCGCTCGGTGGCCAGCCGATCGAAGTGCTGGTGCTCGGCGGCGCCTGCTTTCTTATCGCCGGCCTGCTGGCACTGCGTGTGCCGCTCCACACGAGCCGCGCACGACCAGCCTAGTCGGCAGCACCGTGCCTTCGGCGTGCTCCTCGCGCACCAGGCGCAGCAGCGTCTCGACCAGCACCTCGCCGGCGCGGCGCGTGTCCTGCATGACGGTGGTCAGCGGCGGATTGGTCAGGCTCGCGGCCGGGATGTCATCGAATCCAACCACCGATACCTGCCCGGGCACGTCGATGTTGCGTTCCTTCAGCGCGCGCATCGCGCCGATCGCGATCAGGTCGCTGGCCGCGACAATCGCATCGAACGACACGCCGCGCGCGAGCAGCGTGGTCGCAGCGTCGTAACCGGACTGCTCGGTGCTGATCGCGTCGACCTGCGCGACCAGCTCGGCATTTCCGGCCGCGGCGCCGATCGCCTCGGTGCAGCCGCGATGGCGCTCGAGGAATTCAGGGTAGTGGTTCGATGCGTCGCCGAGGAACGCGAAGCGACGGCGGCCGAGCTTCAGCAGGTGACGCGCGGCGTCGTAGCCGCCGCGGAAATTATCGCAGCCGACCGACAGTCCCGGCTGGCCGGCCTGCACCGCGCCCCAGCGCACGAAGTGCGTGCCCTGGCTGACGAGCTGTTCGAGGCGCGACTGGTAGGCGAGGTAGTCGCCGTAGCCCAGCAAAATGATGCCGTCGGCCTTGCGGCTGTCCTCGTAGTCCTTGTGCCAGTCGTTCGACATCTGCTGGAACGAGATCAGCAGGTCGTAGCCGCGCACCGCGCAGGCGCGCGTGATCGAGCCCAGCATCGTCAGGAAGAACGGGTTGATCTGCGATTCGTCCGGCGTCGGATCCTCGAACAGCAGCAGCGCCAGCGTGTGCGAATGCTGGAAGCGCAGGTTCGAGGCGTTCTTGTCGACCTTGTAGTGCAGCTGCTGCGCGATCGCCTCGATGCGCTTGCGCGTCTCGAGGCTGACCATCGGGCTGCCGCGCAACGCGCGCGATACCGTCGGTTGCGAAACTCCCGCCAGGTAAGCGATGTCAAATGACGTGGGTTTGCCTTGCATACCCCGTTGGTCCCCCCTTGGCAGGAATGATGCCACAGGGCCATCGGATGCACTAAGCGCTTGAATCAGCAGCGAATCAGGGCCACAAAGGAGCAGTGCTAACATGAAACGCATGAACAACCGACATCATCTCGCCTGGCTGCTCGCGCTCGCGGCGGCAATGGTCGTGGCGACGACGGTGCAGGCGGCAGCGCAGGCGGCGACGGTCACGCTCGCGCCGGTGGCCATCAGCAAGCCGTTGCAGGCGGACCTCGCGAAGAAATACGGCGTCGATGAGGGCGCGGTGTTGACCGAGTCGGTTCGCAACCGGGTGGACCGCGAACTCAAGGCTGCCGGCGCGACGATTGCCGACGGCGCACCGGTGCGCATCGAGATGTCGATCGAAACCGCGACGCCGACGCATCCGACCCGCTGGCAGCTGCAGCAGAATCCCTCGCTCGACTACCTGCGCTCGGTATCGCGCGGCGGCGCGCGCCTGACCGCGGTGCTGCGCGGCGCGAACGGCCAGGAGCTCGAGCGCGTCGAATTCGACCGCTACGCGCCGACCTTGCATGAGGCGTCGATGTCGGGTGGCGCCTGGGGCGATGCCGACCGCGCGATCGAGGGATTCGCCACCCAGGTGGCCAAGGCCTGGCGGCGTCACGCCGCCGGCTAGGGCGCGAGTCGGCCGTAGTACACGCCGTGCGGCGGCAGCGTGAGCCGCGCGCCCGCGAGTTTTCCTTCCGGCAACCCGTGGCCTTCGACCGGCGTGCCGGCGAACACGCGCGGCAGGTCCACGGCGGCGTCCTGCGCCGACAGGTTGAAGGCCGCGAGCATGCGTTCGCCCTCGTGGTGGCGCGTGAACGCCAGCACCGTGTCGGTGGCGACGAGGAATTCGATGTCGCCCCACAGCAGCGCCGGATGTTGCTTGCGCCAGTGCATGAAGCGGCGGAAAGCGTGCAGCGTCGAACCGGAATCGCGCTCCTGCACCTCGACCGCGAGCGCGCTCTGCTCCGCGGGCACCGGCAGCCACGGCGTGCCGCTGCTGAAGCCGCCGCGCGGCGTGGCGGTCCACGGTATCGGCGTGCGACAACCGTCGCGCCCCTTGAAGTTCGGCCAGAAGGCCTTGCCGTACGGATCGCGCAACGATTCGAACGGTACGTCGGCTTCGCCGAGGCCGAGCTCCTCGCCCTGGTAGATGCACACCGCGCCGCGCAGCGAACACACGAGCGCAGTGAGTTGCGTCGCCAGGTGCCTGGGCGAGTTTGGCGAGCCCCAGCGCGTGACGACGCGCTGCACGTCGTGGTTCGAGATCGACCAGCACGGCCAGGCGTCGCGCGAGGCGGCGAGCGCGCCTTCGACCGTGGCGCGGATGTGCGCCGGGCTCCGTTCGCTGCTCAGCAGCTCGAAGCTGTAGCCCATGTGCAAGCGCCCCGGGCGCGTGTATTCGGCCATTGTGGCATTTGAATCCTCGGCGGAGATTTCACCGAGCGTCACCGCGCCGGGATGGCGGTCGACCATCGCACGCAGTTCCTCGATGAACGGCAGGTTCTCCGGCCGCGTGTTGTTGTACACGTGGTACTGGTACGCGTACGGATTGTCGGGCAGGAAGCCGCGGCCGGTGCGCTGCTCGATCGGCTTGGGCGGATTGTTGCGCAGCTGCGGGTCGTGGAAACAGAAGTTGATCGCATCGAGCCGCACGCCATCGACGCCGCGCTCGAGCCAGAATTCCAGGTTGCCGAGCACCGCGCGCCGCACATCCGGATTGTGGAAATTGAGGTCCGGCTGCACGCTGAGGAAATTGTGCAGGTAGTACTGCGCGCGGCGCGGCTCCCATTTCCACGCGATGCCGCCGAAGATCGACAACCAATTGTTCGGTGGCCCGCCGTCCGGACGCGGATCGGCCCACACATACCAGTCGGCGCGCGGATTCGTGCGGTCGGCGCGGCTCTCGATGAACCACGGATGCTCGGCCGAGGTGTGGCTCAAGACCTGGTCGATCATCACCTTGAGGCCCAGCCCGTGCGCCCTGGCGAGCAGCCGGTCGAAGTCCTCGAGCGTGCCGAACAGCGGGTCGACCGCGCGATAGTCGGCGATGTCGTAGCCGAAATCGGCCATCGGCGACTTGAAGAACGGTGAAATCCAGATCGCCTCGACTCCGAGGCTGGCGACGTAGTCGAGCCGGCTGATGATGCCCGGCAGGTCGCCGACTCCATCGCCGTTCGAATCGAGGAAGCTGCGCGGGTAGATCTGGTAGATCGTCGCGCCGTGCCACCAGAGGTGCGCGGGTTGTGCTGGCTTGTTGTTGTTCAAGGCCGGTCCAGTCTCTCGTGCAGGAGCCAGCTTACCTGCTGCCGCCCCGGGTCTGGCAAGCGCGCATACGTATTCATTCGCGGCCGCGGTCGGGCAGCGACTATGGTCCCGATTGCATCCGAACGATACCAAAGGGGGACCGCACATGCGCGCCTATGCACGTCGCATCGTCCATGCATGGCTGGCGGCCGTTGTCGTGCTGGCGCCGGCGCTGGCCGCGGGCAACACCGCGGTCATCAAGCCCTCC
>JAFEDW010000420.1 GCA_018241455.1 Pseudomonadota bacterium
AGCCCGGCGAGTGCCGGCACGCGGCGAGCGCCGCCGGGAACTCGCCGTCGCATCGCCAGTCAAAATCCCTGTCACGATCCCAGCCTGCACAGGAGTCACCATGACCATCCAGTCGGCTGCAGGGGCGTTGTTGGGGGCGATGCTTTCTGCCAGCGTAGCCGCCAACCCGATGCCCACCGCGACGCCGGCGCCGCAAGGCCAACCGGCGGTCTGGCAACCCTACGACATACTCGTCCACCTGACCCGCTTGCCGCGGCCGTACTCGTGCGACGAGCTGTGGTACAAATTCCGTGGCGTGCTGGTCAGCCTCGGCGCAGGTCGTATCGACGAGGTGCTACCTTCGGAATGCACCAGCACCTCGCCCGATGTGCACGTGCAGTTCCTTTTGCCGCGCCTCGTGCATGGCGCGGCGGCGGGCGACAGTGCCATCGAGGCGGCTCCGGGCATCGTCGCGCTGGAGCCCGGCCATCCCTCGCACCTGGTGGCCTCTGACTGCCAACTGGTGCGCGAAATCAGCCAATCGCTGCTGACCGACCTGCCGCTGAAGGTGCAGGAGGCGCAGTTCTCCTGCCGCAGCGACCACACGGCGACCAGTTCGCCCGTGTCGACGAATGGCGCGCGCGAGCACTACACGCTGCGCGTCCAGGCGCTGTTGCCGCAGTGGCCCGAGCGCTCGCCAACGCCCGATCCGCGCTAGCCGCTAGGCGAAGCCCGCGGATGGCAGGCGGCGAAGGCAGGCCACGAAGAGTGCCGCGATCGCCAGGCAGGCCAGCACGCTGGCCGCCAGTCCAAACTTGTGCGCGACGAGCGCCGGCGCCAGCAAGGTCTGGCGACCGCGCGCCTGATCGCTGATGTCGGCGAGCAGTTGCTCCGCGTCACGGACGGAAACCTTGAACGGGCTCATCTGCTCGTTCGCCTGCTGCGTCGTCTGGATGGTGCCGTTCAACATTCCGTCATAGATGCGCGTGAAGGCCACGCGGTAGGCGGCGATCAGGTCGGTCACCTGCTGCAACTGCGGATCCTGCTGTGTCGGATCGGTGCGGCGTGCTCGTTCCAGGTCATAGCGGAAGCCCACGAATGCCCGGTCCCACTTGTCGCGGTACTGGTGATCGAGTTCCGGCGTACCGATGTTCATGAACACGTCCTTCTCATACCGCCTCAGCTCCAGCACGTCCTCGCGCATGTCCTCGGCCGCGTTGGCGAGCGCCGTGTCGCCGCGGTGCACGCTGTTGACGACACGGTCGAGCCGCTCCATGCCCCAGAACTCGACAGCGCCGGAAATCACCACGGCCAGCATCGCGGCGGCGAACGCCAGCGCCAGCGGGCTGCGCAATCCAGGGGGTTTCGGCTGCATCAGTTGCTCTCCAACATCGGTTCAACGTAGGCCAGATTATCCCGCCTGCGCGCGGCGATCGGCCAATATTGCCCCACAGGCGGGTGCCTCCGGCGCGATTTCAAAAATATATTGTTCCTTAAATCAACGGGTTGAGAGCCACAGTTGTAAGCGGCCAAAGCTGGTTGAATCCGGCAGCATCCCGATTCAAACGAAGAACCTTAAATAGAGTTGCGGGGGGCGGCTGTCGTAGACGCCCCAGTCTTCTTGGAGGTTACTCTCGTGTGACTGTTCGACCCACGGCATAGCGTTCTGCCAGCGCGGGCAGTACGACAAGGTTGAGCAGGGTGGAAGACACGAGACCACCGAGTACCGTGAGGGCCATCGGGCCTTCGATTTCCTGCCCGG
>JAFEDW010000421.1 GCA_018241455.1 Pseudomonadota bacterium
CGTGTCGGCATACGCACCGGTCGAGACGTTCTGGTTCGTGGCATTGTCCGGCAGGTTGCCGAACACCGTCACCGCAACCGCCGTGGCAATGCCGGTGCCCGTGCCCGGCATCGTGCTGCCGGTCGTGCCGTCGCCGAACACCGTGGCGAATGCGGCCGTCGTGTACAGGTTGTACTGCAGCGTGTCGGTGCCGTTGCTCATGAGGCGCTGCGCAATCGTGCCGCCGGTGGTCGTGCCGCCGTTCAGCGCCACCGTGAAGGGCGTGCCCTTGGTGCACTTGACGTTGACGGTGGTGTTGGCCGACAACGCACCCGCGCCGGGCGTGTAGCTGCCAAAGCCGAGCGGATTGGCGGCCACGGAGCAGGTCTTGAGGACCGTCGCCGTGACGCCAAAGGTCGTGGTGGCGGTGGCAGCGCTGGCGCTGCCAGCGGCTGCCAGGGCCGTCGCGGCCATCGTGGCGGTGAGAATCTTGCGCATGAGCACTCCTTCAGAAGTCCGTTGACTGGATGACTTGGCTGTAGCGACGGGCCGGTAGCGCCCGTCGCGGAGTGAATTCTTGCGATATGACACACAACCGGTGTGACGCCGGTCGCATTTGCGCCAAGGTGCGCTAAAGTCTGGCGTCAAATTGCCGACGCCGCCGCACTTTTCTACAGCACCAATTCCGCCGCCGGTGCGCGCAGGTTGTAGCTCGAGCTCATCGCGCGGCCGTAGGCGCCGGCATTGGCGATCAGCAGCACATCTCCCTCGAACGTCGGTGGCAGCAAACGGTCATGGCCGAGCACGTCGGCCGACTCGCAGATCGGGCCGACGATGTTGACCATCTCGGTCGCGGCTTCATCGAGCCGCGTCAGGTTGACGATTTCATGCCACGATCCGTAGAGCGCGGGCCGGATCAGCGAATTCATGCCGGTGGCGACACCGACGTAGTTCACGTCTTCCTTCGACTTCGTCTGCGTCACGCGCGCCAGCAACACGCCGGCGGCCGACACCACGTAGCGACCAGGCTCGAGCCACAGTTCGATGTGCGGCGCCTGCGCGCGCACCGCTCCCAGCGCGGCATCGAAATTCGCCAGCTCGAGCGCCGCCTGCTCGCGCCGCTCCGGCACGCCCAGGCCCCCGCCGATGTTGACGATGCGCACGTCCGCGAATCGCCGCGCCGCGGTGAACAGGATCTCGGCGGTCTCGGTCCAGCTGGCGATATCGAATACGCCGCTGCCCGTGTGCGCGTGCAGCCCGATGATGCGGCAGCCAGCGGCCTGCGCCAGCCGGAGCACTTCGGGCAATTCCGCGAGCGGTACGCCGAACTTGGAGTTCACGCCGGCAGTGCGCACGTGGTGGTGGTGGCCGCGGCCGGTGCCGGTATCGACGCGCAGCAGCACCTCGCGGCCCGCGAACAGCTGCGGCCAGGCCTGCAACACGTAGAGGTTGTCGATCGTCAGGATCACGCCGCGTTCGAACGCGAAGGCGTATTCCTCGCGTGCGGCAAAATTGGGCGTGAACAGGATGCGCTGCGGCGCGATGCCCGGCACCGAGGCGAATACATGCTCGAGTTCGCCGCGCGACACGCACTCGATCCCGAGGCCGGTGCCCGCGATGATGCGCAGCAGCTCGGCGTTCCAGTTCGCCTTCATCGCGTAGAACACGCGGGCGAATGACTTGAGCGCATGCAGGTCCCGCGCTGCCGCGCGCACCCCTTCGCCGTCATAGGCGTACGCACAGTCGTGTTCGG
>JAFEDW010000422.1 GCA_018241455.1 Pseudomonadota bacterium
GCGCGCTGCGGCGCTTCAACGAGCGGCACGTCGGCATCGGGGCATTGTGCACCGGTGGCTACGCGCTCGCCCGCGCCGGGCTCCTCGATACCTACCGCGCCACGATCCATTGGGAAAACCTGTCGGCGCTGCGCGAGGAATTCCCGCGCGTCATGCTGAGCAACCAGGTGTTCACGATCGATCGCGATCGGTACACGGCCTCTGGGGGTGTCGCGCCGCTCGACCTGATGCTGCACCTCGTCAAGGGCAAGCTCGGCACGCGCGTCGCGCAGCTGATCGCCGAACAGTTCATCGTCGACCGTGCGCGCAATGACCGCGACCAGCAGTTCGTGCCGCTGCGGGCGCAGCTCGGCGCCAGCCACGACGGGCTGATCAAGGTCGCGCAGCTCATGGAGGAACACATCGAGAAGCCGATGGCGCTCGATGCGATCGCGAAGACCACCGGCCTGTCGCGCCGCCAGATCGAACGGCTGTTCAAGCGGCACCTGGACTGCGTGCCGAAGAAGTATTACCTGCAGATGCGCCTGCGCCGTGCGCGCGAGCTGCTGTTGCAGACGGCGATGCCGATCATGGACATCACGACCGCCTGCGGTTTCCAGTCGCCGCCGCATTTCTCGAAATGCTACCGCCGGCAGTTCGGTTGTCCGCCGAGCGCTGAACGGCAGATCCGTCACACGCACACGGCGGCGCGCGCGCAGGGGCGGCCGGCCCTGCGCGAGGACCTGGGCTGAATCCTTGAGGTTCCCTTCGATACCGGGCGGGAGCCGGGCCGCGCGGGCCATGTCGCCATCA
This sequence comes from Pseudomonadota bacterium, assembly GCA_018241455.1. Classification (GTDB taxonomy): domain Bacteria; phylum Pseudomonadota; class Gammaproteobacteria; order Steroidobacterales; family Steroidobacteraceae; genus FEN-1191. Next base: position 793 of record JAFEDW010000422.1, read on the forward strand.
GGCATGCGCCGGTCGCTATGCGACCAGTGCCGGCGACACCCTCCACATACCATTTGACGAGCTTGCGGGAGACCGATCATGAGCGCCGATGCGAACGCGGAATTTGACCTCAACTCGTTGAACGACGAGGAGCTGGCCGAGCAGGTGCACGACGACCTGTACAACGGCCTGAAGGCCGAGGTCGAGGAAGCGACGCGCATCTACCTCAAGCGCGGCTGGAGCGCCGAGAAGGTGCTCAACGATGCGCTGGTCGAGGGCATGCGCATCGTCGGCATCGATTTCCGCGACGGCATCCTGTTCGTGCCCGAGGTGCTGCTGGCCGCCAACGCGATGAAGGGCGGCATGGAGATCCTGCGCCCGCTGCTGGCGGAGACCGGTGTCGAACCGATCGGCAAGGTGGTCATCGGCACGGTCAAGGGCGACATCCACGACATCGGCAAGAACCTGGTATCGATGATGCTCGAGGGCGCCGGCTTCGAGGTGATCGACCTCGGCATCAACAACGCGGTCGAGAAGTACCTGGCGGCGCTCGAGGAACACAAGCCCGACATCCTCGGCATGTCGGCGCTGCTGACGACGACGATGCCGTACATGAAGGTGGTCATCGACACGATGAAGGAAAAGGGCATCCGCAACGACTTCATCGTGCTGGTCGGCGGCGCGCCGCTGAACGAGGAATTCGGCAAGGCCGTTGGTGCCGACGCCTATTGCCGCGACGCGGCGATCGCCGTGGAAACCGCCAAGTCGCTGCTGCTCGCACGTCGCACCGCCGCGCGGGCGCACTGACGTTCGGGGAGAACCAGCCCGTGGACGCTACGCGATCCGGCGCGCTGGTCATCGCCTGCGGTGCGCTGGCGCACGAAATCGCCGCGCTCCGCCGCCTCAACGGCTGGGAGGCGCTCGACGTGCAGTGCCTGCCGCCCGAGCTGCACAATG
>JAFEDW010000423.1 GCA_018241455.1 Pseudomonadota bacterium
GCGCCTCGAGCGCCGCCAGCTCGCCGATGACCGCCATGGACACCCACGGCAGGCGCCGCCGCAGCAGGTCGAGCTCGGCCTCCAGTTGGTCGAGGTTGTCCTGGTTGCGCAGTTCGAGCTGCAGACCCGCAATGCCGAACAGGCTCAAGTATTCCCCCAAGGCGCGCGGCTGCCCCGCGTCGATTCGCTGGCGGGCAAGGTGACAGTTGTGTGGGGTGAGCTATAGAGCCAGATTGGAAATAGATATGGTGCCAGATTCCTGTTGCGGTGGTACCAACCGGGCCGAACCCCAGCGCGGCGCCGTGGCAAACTGGCGGGCTATGCTCAACTTCACCGACATTGCGGTGCGCCGCGGCCCGCGCCTGCTGTTTTCGGGCGCCACGTTCAGCCTGTTCCGCGGCGAAAAGATCGGCGTCACCGGCGAGAACGGCAGCGGCAAGTCCACGCTGCTCGAGCTGGTGCGCGGCACCGTGCACGCCGATGCCGGCAGCTTCGACATGCCCGGCAACCTGGTGATGGCGCATGTTTCGCAGGACATCGACGCCACCGACCAGGCGGCGATCGAATTCGTGCTCGATGGCGACGCCGAGCTGCGCGCCATCGAGGCGGAAATCGTCGTCGCGACCGAGCGCGACGACGGCGCCCGGCTCGGCGCGCTGTACGCGCGCTATGCCGAAGTGGGCGGCTACGATGCGCGTGCCCGCGCGGCGCAGTTGATGCACGGTCTCGGGTTCGACCACACCGAGGACGAGCGACCCATCCGCAGTTTCTCGGGAGGCTGGCGGGTGCGCATCAACGTGGCGCGGGCGCTGATGTGCCGCTCGGACCTGCTGTTGCTCGATGAGCCCACCAACCACCTCGATATCGACGCGATCCTGTGGCTCGAGACCTGGCTGCGCGCCTATCCGGGTACGCTGATGCTGATCGCGCATGACCGCGAATTCCTCGACCGCGTCTGCAACCGCATCGTCAACATCGAGCACGGCGAAGTGCATGCATATCGCGGCAACTACTCGGCCTTCGAGACGCAGCGCGCCGCCGAGCTGGCGGTGCAGGCGTCGCTGTACGCGCGCCAGCAGCGCGAGATCAGGCACATGGAATCGTTCGTCGAACGCTTTCGCGCCAAGGCCACGAAGGCGCGCCAGGCCCAGAGCCGCCTGAAGGCGCTCGAGCGCATGCAGCGCATCGCGCCGGCGCATGTCGATTCGGCGGCCTTCGAGTTCGCATTTGCCACGCCGGCGAAATTGCCGCGGCCGCTGCTGGCCATCGATGACCAGAGCGTCGGCTATGGCTCAGTGCCGCTGCTGCGGCACGTCAAGCTGACGTTGATGCCCGGTGAACGGCTGGCGCTGCTGGGCCGCAATGGCGCCGGCAAGTCGACCTGCATGAAGCTGCTCGCCGGCGAGCTGCAGGGATCGAGTGGCACGCGCACCGAGGCGCGCGACCTGCGCATCGGCTACTTCGCGCAGCATCACCTCGAGCAACTCGCCGCGGATGAATCGCCGCTGGAAAACCTGCGGCGCACCGGCGGTGAGCGCGCCAAGCGCACGACCGAGGCCGAGCTGCGCGATTACCTGGCGACCTTTGGTTTTCGCGGCGATCGCGTGTTCGAGGCGGTCGCGCCTTTTTCCGGTGGCGAGAAGGCGCGGCTGGTGCTCGCGCTCGTCGCGTGGCTGCAGCCGAACCTGCTGCTGCTCGATGAACCGACCAACCACCTCGACC
>JAFEDW010000424.1 GCA_018241455.1 Pseudomonadota bacterium
ACGGGCATCAGCAAGGTACTCCGATTCGTCGAGAAACCAAGCCCGGCGGCCGCCGCGTTGCTGATCGAGCACGGAGGATTGTTGAATACCTTCATCCTGGTGGCCCGGTGCAGCACGCTGCTGGGGCTGTTCGCTCGCATGCAGCCGGTCCTGCTGCGCGACATGCGCGCCGCGATGGACTCACGTTTGCACCGCCAGCAGGCACTCGATGATTTGTACGCGCGCTTGCCGAACCTGGATTTCTCCCGCCACATGCTCGAATCCGTGCCGGATTCGACTCTTCACGTCGAAGCCGTGGCTGATTGCGGCTGGAGCGACCTGGGCACCCCGGAACGCATCGGGCAGGCGATCTCGATGTTGATCCACTGCGGCCAGACGCCGGGCCGTGCCAGCGGGGATGGCGACACGACGGTGGACCTGAGCAACCGCTACCTGCAATCGCTGTTGGCAGCTGCGCGCGCATCGCAGCTCACGGCGTAGCGCTGCGGGCGCGTTGACGGATTTCGCGGATTAAGCTCATATAACGTGCGTTTTCGGCCCATCTGTGGCAGTTTGCCGCAATGAGCACAGGCCCAATGATCCCAGCCCGGCCAGGCCTCGACCGGCGACGATTCCTGCGCGGCATCGCGGGTGTGGCGGTCGGCATGGCTGCTGGGCGCGCGGCGATTGCGCAAACCGGCACGCGGCGTACGATTGCGTTGGTGCATACGCACACCGGCGAGAGCCTCAGCGCGATGTACTACGATGGCGCGGCCTACGTGCCGGCCGCGCTGCAGCAATTGAACCATCTGCTGCGTGACTTCCGCACCGAAACGGTATACCCGATCGACCCGGGCGTGCTCGACCAACTTTTCCGTTTGCAGTCTCTGGCCGGAAGCAATGAGGCATTCCAGGTGATATGCGGATACCGCTCCGCCACGACCAACGAAGCCCTGCGCCGCGCCTCGAGTGGCGTCGCGGAACACAGCCTGCACCTGCAGGGGCGCGCGATCGACGTGCGCCTGCCGGGGGTCGACACCGCGCGGCTTGCGCTGCTCGCACGGGACCAGCAGGTGGGTGGCGTGGGCTATTACCGGATTTCGGATTTCGTGCACGTGGATACCGGGCGCGTACGCACCTGGGGAGATCCCCTCGCGATCTAGGGGTATTTGCGGATGACGGCGGCCGGGCCGGCGCGACAGAATGCGCGCACATCCAGGCGACCGCAGGCATCGGATCATGAATGTCGAGAACAGCGAGCCGATCCGGCAATTGCACAAGGTCCTCGCCGAACTCGAGGGCCTCGCGCGCAGTACCGCCGAAAAGGCCGGTGAGGGCGGCACGGACCTGATCGGGCAATTGAAGGAGGCGCTGGCGACCGCCCGTTCGCGCCTGGCCGACGCTGAACGGACGCTGCGGCGCGATGCGACCGAAGGGGTGAAATCGGCGGATCAATACGTGCACGATCACACGTGGATGTCGATCGGCATTGCCGCGGCCGTGGCGTTCCTGCTGGGCGCGCTGACGGCACGCCGCGATTGAACGAGCCGCGCACATGAGCACCCTGGGCAGTGGTATCGCCGGCCTGGCCGGAGCGATGGGTCAACTGGGCGCTGCGGTGGCGTCGAACCTGGAAAAACGCCTCGAGCGCCTGCGCACCGCGATCCGCCTGGAAGTGCGGCGTGCGGCTACGACGCTGGCGCTGGCCATCGCGGCCGTGGCGCTCGGCTTCGCGGCGCT
>JAFEDW010000425.1 GCA_018241455.1 Pseudomonadota bacterium
GCGAGGATCTCGGGCGCCACCCAGGCAGTGCTCTCGGAGAGCTTCGTGCCGAGCGACTGCGCCTGCTGGTTGCGTTCGAGGTTCGCGCCATTGCGCAGGTCCTGGTCGGAATCGAGCGAGGCGTAGGTGTAAAGCCGCGCGGCTTCGCGGTTCAGGTCGCTGATCGCGACCAGTGCCTTCGCGAGAGCCTGCGCGCTGTTGCCGAGCGTGCCCTTGTACGAACCCAGATTGTCGGTGGCCGCCTTCACGCGGGCGTACGACTCATCCCAGGCTTTCGGCGTGGCGTAGAGGTCGGTCAGGTCCCACATCGTGTGGTTGGCGGTGGACGCGACCGGCGCGGCGGCGGCCGGCTTGGCTGCATCGGCAGCCTGCGCGCCTGAGGCGAATACAAGCGGCGCGCCGAGCAGCAGCGACAATGAGCGGATGACGGTGGAATATCGGGACATGTGCGTACCCTTGGAAGGAAGGGAAAGAGGGGCGCGATTCTACGGTGCCGGTACGGGACGGCTCAACCCGGACCGCTCAATTGGGCCGCTTGGCCTCGGCCTGCAGGGCCTCGAGCTGCTCCCAACGCTCGAGCCGGGCCATCAGCAGCGTCTCGATCTCGGTTGCACGCGCGCGGTCGGTGCGCATGCGGTCGGCGCCGGTGCGGAAATAGTCCGGCCCGCACATGCGTGCCGTGAGCTCGCGCTGCTCGGCCTCCAGCGCCGTGATTTCCGCGGGCAAGGCCGCGAGTTCACGCGTCTCCTTGTACGACAGCTTGCGGCGGGCCGCGGCGTGCGCGGGCGTGGCAACGGTCGAAGCAGCGGCAGCCCCTGGTGCAGGCGCCGGAGCCGCGGCCGGCCGCTGCGCCAGCCAGTCGCGGTAGCCGCCGGCATATTCCTGCCAATGACCATCGCCCTCTGCGACCAGCGTCTGCGTCACGACGTTGTCGATGAAGCTGCGATCGTGGCTGACGAGCAGCAAGGTGCCCGGAAATGCCTGCAGCGAGGCCTCGAGCAGCTCGAGCGATTCCACGTCGAGATCATTGGTCGGCTCATCGAGCACCAGCAGGTTCGCGGGACGCGCGAACAGGCGCGCGAGCAGCAGGCGGTTGCGCTCGCCGCCGGAGAGCGCGCGCACCGGCGTCCCGGCGCGCTTGGCCGAAAACAGGAAATCGCCGAGATAGCTGCTGATGTGCCGCTTCTCGCCGTTGACTTCGACGAAATCGGAGCCTTCGCTGACCGTATCGGCCACCGATTTGTCGAGATCGAGCTGCGCGCGCAGCTGGTCGAAATAGGCAATTTGCAGGTTGGTGCCGAGGCGCACGCTGCCACTGTCCGGCTCGAGCAGGCCGAGCATCAGCTTGATGAGCGTCGACTTGCCCGCTCCATTCGGACCCAGCAGCGCCAGCCGGTCACCGCGCATCAGCCGCAACGACAGATTGGTCACCAGCGGCCGGTCGTCGAAGCGCTTCGACACGTTGTCCAGCTCGGCGACCAGCTTGCCGGAGCGCTCGCTCGCGTCGATCGTGAGCCGCACGTTGCCGATGCGTTCGCGCCGCGCGGCGCGTTGCTCGCGCAGCGCCTCGAGGCGGCGCACCCTGCCCTCGTTGCGGGTGCGGCGAGCCTCGATGCCCTTGCGGATCCACACTTCCTCCTGCGCCCAGAACTTGTCGAACTTGCGCCGGCCCACTGCCTCGGCGGCGAGCTCGGCCGCCTTCTGGCGCTCGTAGGCCG
>JAFEDW010000426.1 GCA_018241455.1 Pseudomonadota bacterium
GAACTGCTGGCCGATGCGGCGCAACGGCGGCAGCGCGGTGAATCCCGCCCGGAACCGCTGCACGCGCCCGCCTTCCTGGTCGGCCGCCACCAGCAGGCGCGGACTGCGCACGCCGTGGATCTGCGCCACGAGCCGCTGCAACTGCTCCGGGTCGGAATAATTGCGCGTGAACAGGATGACGCTGCCGACCAGCGGGTGCGCGAGCAGTTCGCGATCCCCGGCCGTCAGCTCGAGCCCGGCGACATCGACCATCAACGGTCCCAGTGTCATGGCGCCGATTGTCGCTCAGTCGCGCGATTTGTGCCCGTTGCCGCGCCGGGCCTTGCCCGGTGCGAGCACCGCCAGCGATTCGACGTGCGTGGTCTGCGGGAACATGTCGGCCACGCCGGCGGCCAGCAACTCGAAGCCCAGCTCGTGCACCAGCACGCCGAGGTCGCGCGCCAGGCTGCCGGGGTGGCAGGACACGTACACCACGCGCTGCGCGCCGACACGCTGCAGCAGCGGCAGCACCTCGCGGGCGCCGACGCGCGGCGGATCGAGCAGCACGTGGCTGTAGGCGCGGTTCGCCCAGGGCATGGCATCGAAATCGGCGCCGGCGAGATTGGCGCTGTGGAATTCCGCATTGGCGATGCCATTGCGCGCCGCGTTGGCGCGCGCCCGTGCCACGAGCGCGGCTTCGCCCTCGACGCCGGTCACGCTGCCGGCGCGGCGCGCCATCGGCAGCGTGAAGTTTCCCAGGCCGCAATACAGGTCGAGCACCGCGGACTGCGCGCCGAGCTGCAGCAGGTCCACGACTCGGCCGACCAGCGAGCGGTTGAGCTCGGCATTGACCTGGATGAAATCGCCGGCCTCGAACTGCAGCCGCACGTCGAACTCCGGCAGGCTGTACTCGAGCGTCGCGGCCGGCTCGCGCAGCGGCCGCACGGTGCTCGCGCCGCCGCTTTGCAGGTAAAGGCGCACGCCGTGCGTCCGTTCGAAGGCCAGCAGCGCCTGTTCATCTTCGGCGCTCGGCGCGTCGAGCACGCGCAGCACCAGCACCACGGCGTCCTCGGCGATCGCCACCTCGATCTGCGGCACGCGCTCGCGAATCGCGAGGCCGCTGAGCAGTTGGCCCAACGGCGCCACGAGCTCGCCGACGGGCCTGGCCAGCACCTCGCAGCGCTGCAGGTCGGCGATGAAGCTGGAGAAGTGTTCGCGAAAACCAACCATCGAGCGGCCGCGCGCATGCACGAAGCGGGCGCCGAGCCGCGCGCGCCGGCGGTACTGCCACTGCGGCCCGGTCAGCGGCTCGAGCCACTCGAGGGGCGCGACGCGACCGACGCGCTCCAGGTTCTCGCGCAGCTGCCCGGCCTTGATCGACAACTGCGCGGCGCTGTCGAGGTGCTGCAGCGCGCAGCCGCCGCAGACGCCGAAATGCGCGCAGCGCGGCGTCACGCGCTCGGGCGAAGGCTCGAGCACCGCCAGCAGTTCGGCCTCGTCGTATTGGCGATGATGGCGGCGGCGGATGAAACTCACCGTTTCGCCGGGCAGCGCGCCGCCGACGAACGCGGTCTTGCCGCCGCGCACGACGCCGGCGCCTTCGTGGTTCAGTGAGTCGACGCGTCCGGTCTCGGCAACCGCCGGTGCACGGCGCGTCAAGCCGCGGCCTCCCAGGCCTCGAGGAATTGCCGGTGGTGCGCTTCGGGCGAGGCGCGCAGCAGCGCGCGCAAT
>JAFEDW010000427.1 GCA_018241455.1 Pseudomonadota bacterium
AAATGTTCTGGACAGTCGCTCTCAAGAATTCCCCGCATCCGTTTACCAAACTTGATGATTTCGAACGCAGATATGACGAACTTCAGCAAAAGTATCCCGGAAACTACGGGTGGTATCAGCTGGCGCTCGATCAGCGAGTAATTGAGATCTACCAGCAACTGGGCCTCGGATTTCTCCGACAGGTCCAATTGCGGTTTCCCAGGGGTGGCCCGTCGCTGAACAACACGCAAGTCTTGGACAAGCTAGAGGCGATAAGCTCGGGTTGGAGGGCATGGTCGGCGCTTGTGGAGGCCGGCAACATATCTGCCTCCGGCGCTGAGCCGGTGCGCAGACAGTGACGCATCCGGCCTGCATGGACTGAACGGAGCCCCAGTCAGGTCGAGAGACTGTGTGCTCGCCGCCGGTCCACCGCTGTCCTGTCGTCGACGTCGACTGAAATTCGACTGCTAGAGGACCAGCAAGCATGTAACTGCGGGATTCTTGTGGGATTTCCAGCCTCAGTGCCGACTACCACCAGCAGTATCTGGCGAAGAATCCGGACGGCTACTGCGGCATTGGCGGCTGTGGCGTCCCGTTCAAGGCTGCAGCACTGCCGGTCGAGCAGGCCTGGTCGCTGCGAAATGGAGCTCAGGACTGGCGGCGCCAGGTTCCCGGTGAGGTGCCGAATTGCCGCTTGAACGCGCGGCTGAACGCTGCTTCGGATTCGTAGCCCACCTTGAAAGCCACCTGCGCCACGCTGGCCGGGCCCTCGCGCAACCGTTGTGCCGCCACATGCAGGCGCCACAGCGTCAGGTAGTGCATTGGCGGCTCGCCGATGAGCGCGTTGAACCGCTCGGCGAATACCGAGCGCGACATGCCCACCTGCGCGGCCAGCGTCTCGGCCGTCCACGGGTCGCCCGGGCGCTCGTGCAGCAGCGCCAACGCGCGTCCGACCTGCGGATCTCGCAGCGCCGCCAGCCAGCCACGCTTCTCCGCGGGCAGGTCCGCGACGAACTGGCCAACCGCCTCGATGAACAACAATTCCGAGAGCTTCGCGATGACCGTGGCCGACCCCATGCCGCCAGTCGCAATCCTGTCGATCGCAAACCGAAACGAGCTCTCGATCCATGCCCCCGATGAAGTGGCGCGCACGTCCAGCTTCAATACGCGCGGGAGCGAAGCCAACAGCGGACTGAAGGAGATCTCCGAGCCGAGGAAGCCGCACAGCAGGTGCGTGGCCGCTCCCCCGCCTCCGGAACGGATGCGTGTGACGCCGCCGCCCGGCGAAGTCCGGATGAACTCGTGCGCGTGAGTAATCGGGACGCCGAGGTCGCTGCCGAATACGTGGGCATCGTTGTGCGGCAACAGCAGCAGCTCGCCGGCCCGTGCTTCAACCGGATCGCTGCCGTCGATCTGCAATTGCATGCTGCCGGCCGCGACGAAATGCGTGGCCATGACGTGTCGCGGCGTAACCTGCAAGGGTCTGCAATGCTCCGCCGACACCTTGCCGGCGACGCACCAGGGCGCGGTGAATTCCGCTTCGAGGAATACACCTCCGGCCAGCCGGATCACGCGCAGCACATCCGATAGAGGGTCCACTTGCCGGCAGTCCTGATCCCTAGTGAGCGGCGCCGGAGTCCGGAGCATGAAATCGGGCCGACTGGTCATTCAGCGAGCGGTGCACGGCCCGTAGATTAGCAGCCACCTGACCAACCGACCATGCACCAGG
>JAFEDW010000428.1 GCA_018241455.1 Pseudomonadota bacterium
CTCGTGTACCAGAAGCTGAAGACCGACGGATTTCCGCGCATCGACATCTACAACCTGCTGGGTAACCCGTACACGACCACGGAGCCACCCGTCAATGTCGGCGATCGCGGCCAGTACCGCCAGTTCCGTGAAGGCATCGACGATGACTTCAAGCTCGGCGACCTGAAGCTCACCGGCGACCTCGGCGTCGCGACGCTGACCTCGATCACCTCGTACACCGACCGCAAGATCACGGTGCTGCGCGATGCGAGCCAACTCACCGGCAGCGTGACCTACCAGTTCGGTGGCACTTCGGCCGACATCCGTACGAACTCGCCGCTGTACGACCGCCACCACCTGAAGGCGCTCAGCCAGGAGCTGCGTCTCGCCTCGAACGGCAACGGCGCACTGCAATGGCTCGGCGGCATCTACTTCGAACACCTGAAGCGCGACTACGGCCAGGACCTGCCGACGCCAGGCTACGACGCGATCGTGACGCGCCTGCTGGGGCCCGGCAACACCAGCGCCGACTATGGCGCGCCGCCCGACACGCCGTTCTATTCCGACCTGCACTACAACTTCACGCAGTACGCCGCGTTCGGTGAAATGACCTACAAGTTCACGCCGCAGACCTCGCTGACCGCCGGCGCGCGCTGGTTCCGGTTCGATGAGGACCGCACGCTGTATTTCGGCGGCATCTTCTCGGCACCGAGCGGCCCGACGCCGATTCCGGGTTCGACTTCGTCCAACGGCATCGCGCCGCGCGCGATCCTGTCGTACGACGCCACGGATGACATCAAGATCAACGCCGAGATCTCGCGTGGCTTCCGCCTCGGCGGCATCAACGACCCGCTGAACGCACCGCTATGCGGCGCCAATGACTTGGCCAGCTACGGCGGCCACCCGGACTGGAAAGACGAGTGGGCGACGAACTACGAGGTCGGCGCCAAGATGCGCTTCAACGACCGGCGCGTGACCCTCAATGTCGCGGCCTTCTACTCCGACATCAAGGACCTGCAGGTCCCGGCGGATGCCGGCAGCTGCTCCTCGCGCGTGGTGTTCAACGTGCCGAAGGCACGCAGCACCGGCGTCGAAGCCGAGCTGTTCGCGCGTGTGAACGAGAACTGGGACTTCGGCCTGTCGGCAACCTATGCCGATGCCACGCTGCAATCGTCGGTACTCGACAATACGGGCGCTCCGATTGCCGGCATGGCTTCAGGCAACCGCATGCCGACCGCGCCGAAACTGCAGGCCGTGGCCAGCGTCGGCTTCACGCTGCCGACCGCGTTCGCCAACAAGTGGGACTTCTACTCCAACGTGGTCGGCCAATACGTCGGCGACTCGTACACGCAGATCGGCGATGAAGTGCCCGGCTTCGGCACCGTCGACGGCGGGGCCTTCTTCCATTTCGGCGACCCCACCGTCAACGGCTTCACGTTCGATCCGAAGCTGCCCTCTTACCAGATCATCAACCTGCACGCTGGTATCAAAGCCAGCGGTTGGGACATCGGCGCCTACGTGAACAACGTCACCGACGAAATCGCCTATCTGTCGGTCGATCGCGAGCGCGGCCGCCGCGCCCGCGTCGGCTTCCTGACCAACCAGCCGCGCACCTTCGGCGTGACGGTGCAGCGGAAGTTCTGAGGGAGCTTTCAGGCCCTGGCCTGAGCAAAGCAGGGCCGCGCTCCGACCGGGGCGCGGCCCTTTTTTCTGATAGCGTGGT
>JAFEDW010000429.1 GCA_018241455.1 Pseudomonadota bacterium
CGCGCTGCTGCGCATCGCGCAGCGCCTGGTCGCAGGCGCCGAGGATCGCCTGCGGCTCGTGCCAGCGATTAGCCGGGAGCGATTCGATGATCGCGGCGATCGGACCGTACAACAGCAACGCGAACAGGAACGTCGGCGTGACCGGCTTGTCTTCCTCGACGCGCCGGTCGGTGTTGCGCAGTCCCTGCACCAGCAGTTCTTCCACCAGGCTCCCGGGGTGCGATTCGATATAACGGTCGACCGCGGGAAACAGCGCCGCGAACAGGCCGCGCGCGCGCAGCACGCGGTAGCTGTCAGCGCCGTGGCCGGTCAGGAACAGCTTCGCGGTCTCGTCGAACAATCGCGCCGGCGGCACGCTCGCCAGCAGGCCGCGCAGCCGCTCGATCGGCGCCGCACTCGCCGCGTCGATCTCGAAGCCGAGCTTCGCCTCGAAACGCGCGGCGCGCAGCATGCGCACCGGATCCTCGCGATAGCGTGTCTCGACATCGCCGATCAGCCGCAGGCGCTTCGCCTGGATGTCGGCCAGTCCGCCGACGTAGTCCCAGATCGAGAAGTCGGCGATGTTGTAGTACAGCGCGTTGACGGTGAAATCGCGACGCCACACGTCGGCATCGATGCTGCCGTACATGTTGTCGCGCAACAGGCGGCCGTGATCGTCCTGCACGCGATGGTCGGAAGGACGATAGTTCGGGTCGCGATTGCCGTCCGGATCGCCGTGCTCGTCGAGCGGCAGTCCGGAATCGGACTCGTCTTCGTCTTCGGACGCCAACTCCTCTTCGAGCAATTCCGCCTCGTCATCGCTGCGCATCGGCACCGGCTCTTCGCTCGGCGGCGGCGCGCTGGCGGCGCGGAAGGTGGCGACCTCGATGATCTCGCGGCCGAACACAATGTGCGCCAGCCTGAAGCGGCGGCCGACCAGCCGGCAGTTGCGAAACAGCCGGCGCACTTCCTCGGGCAAGGCGTCGGTGGCGACATCGAAATCCTTCGGGTGTCGCCCGATGATAATGTCGCGCACGCAGCCGCCGACCAGGAAGGCCTGGAAACCGGCTTCCTTGAGGCGGTACAGCACGCGCAGCGCGTTGGGGGAAATGTCGGACCGCGAGACCGGATGTTCGGAGCGCGGGATGACGCGCGGCGCCCCTAAGGCCGCGGAGACGTCCGGATTCTGGTTCAAATCGACCCTGATTGAGCTTGAGCAAAAAACGAGGCCGCCTATAATACCGCGCCTTTTCGCCTCGCCCGCCGGAGATTCGCTCCCTTCGTCTAGAGGCCCAGGACACGGCCCTCTCAAGGCTGGAACACGAGTTCGAATCTCGTAGGGAGCGCCACTAAATCAATAGCTTAGCGCCGCAATCGGGGCCTGATCGCAGCGCCCGCGAAAACGCCGGTCGGCTAGACTCCGCCAATGTCGCACTCACGCTTGGCCGTCTCCTCTCCCATCGTCCTCGCCTGCCTCGGCGCCACGTGGTTCCTGTGGGGCACGATGTACCTGGCGATCAAGTGGGCGCTGGTCAGTTTCCCGCCGTTCTTCCAGATGGGCAGCCAGTTCGTCGTCGCCGGCGCGGTGCTGGCGGTCGTCTCTCGATGGCGCGGCGCGGCCTGGCCCAATGCGAAGGAGTGGCTCGGCGGCGCGATCATGGGCGTGCTGCTGATCAGCGGCGGTTACGGGTTCATGGCAGTGGCCGAGAGCCATGTCGGATC
>JAFEDW010000042.1 GCA_018241455.1 Pseudomonadota bacterium
AGGCGCGCGAACGCGCGGCGCCCGGCGCCCAGAACAAGGGCGCCGAGGCCTTGCAGACCGCGCTCGCGATGGCGCAGTTCGCGCGGCGCGTCTAGGTCGCGCGCGTTCCATGGCCGGCAAATTCAATCCGCAGCATGCGGCGCGGGCGTTGGCGCGGCGCCTGGCCGTGCAGGCGCTGTACCGCTGGCAGCTCAACGCCTCGCCGTGCGCGGAGCTGCTGCAGGAATTCGCCGCCGATGCCGACATGCCGAAGGCCGACGGCGAGTATTTCCGCGCACTGGTGCAACAGGCGATCGACGAGCATGCGGCGCTCGACGCGGCGCTGGCGCCGTTCCTGGCGCGCACCGCCGACAGCCTCGATCCGGTCGAGCACGCCGTGTTGCTGGTCGCCACGGTCGAACTGCGGCATCGCGCGAACATACCATACCGCGTCATCATCGATGAGGCGGTGGGATTGACGCGGCGCTTCGGTGCCACCGATGGACACAAGTTCGTCAACGGCGTGCTCGACCGCGCCGCGCGCGCCTGGCGTCCGGACGAACGCTGAGCCGCAATCGGGTGCCGACACGATGGACGAGGCGGCGATCATCGAGCGATTCTTCCTGCACCTCGGCGCGGTGCGCACCGATGTGGCGCTGGGTATCGGCGACGATGCGGCGTTGTTGCGTGCGCCGCCGGGGTTCGACCTGGTGCAGACCACCGATTCGCTGGTCGAGAACGTGCATTTCCTGCCCGGCAGCCCGGCACGCTCGCTCGGCCATCGCGCGCTGGCCGTGAGCCTCAGCGACCTGGCCGCCATGGGCGCCACGCCGGCCTGGGCGCTGCTGTCACTGGCGCTGCCCGCGATCGACACGGACTGGCTCGGTGAATTTGCCACCGGACTCGGAAAGCTGGCGCGCGAGCATCGCGTCGCGCTGGTCGGCGGCAACCTGAGCCGCGGTCCGTTGAACGTAACCCTGCAGATGACGGGCTTCGTGCCAGCCGGCACGGCGCTGCGCCGCAGCGGTGCGCACGCGGGCGACGAGGTGTGGATCAGCGGCACGCTCGGTGACGCGGCGCGCGGCCGGCTCGCGCCCGGCAACGCCGCGGGCGGCGCAGCCGGCGGTGCCTGCGCCGATGAGCAGGCTGCCTGGTTGCGAGCGCGATTCGAGTATCCGACCCCCCGCGTCGCGCTCGGCGACGCTTTGCGCGGCGTCGCCACGGCCTGCATCGACCTCTCTGACGGCCTGCTGGCCGACCTGCCGCGGCTGGCGGCCGCCAGCGGCTGCGGCGCAGTGCTCGATGTCGACCAACTGCCGCTGTCAGCGCAACTGCTCGCCGCGCAGGGTGCCGGCGCCTGGCAGGATGCGCTGCTCGGCGGCGAAGACTACGAGCTGTGCTTCACGGCCCCACCCGCTGCCGCGCCAGCAGTGGCCGGGATCGGTGCGCGCTGCTCGGTGGCGCTCAGCCGTTGCGGCTCGCTGCGTGCGCAGGGCGGCCTGGAGTTGCGGCGCGGCGGTGACGTGATCCAGTTCTCGCATTCGCCGTTCGGGCATTTCCCCGCTTAGGGTTCCCGCAATCCGGCGCACCCCCGAAGGGGATGCGATGCAGGTCACAGACCCACCGCCGGGCCCTCCGTATCCTCGGATCCGCACCCGCAGGCGCAATTTTCGGACCCCTATCAAGATGGCCCTGTCAGCAGCCCCCAGTCCCAAAGTGCGCGCCATTCCCGAGCGCATCGGCAAGTACCTCATCATCAACGAGGTGGGGCGTGGCAGCACCGGCACGGTCTACCTCTCGCACGACCCGTACTACGGGCGCGATGTGGCGATCAAGGTCTACACGATGGACATCGCCGGCGACGACGAGCGTGCGCGCGTCACGCGCAAGATGTTCCTTTCGGAAGCGCACATGGTGGGCATGCTGCACCACCCGAACATCCTGCCCATCTACGACGCCGGCGAGGAGAACGGCCACTGCTACATCGTCACCGAGCACGTGCACGGCGCGCGTACGCTCGCGGCCTACTGCCGCCCCGACAACCTGCTGCGCGTCGACGACGTCGTCGAACTGATGTTCAAGTGCGCCAAGGCGCTGCACTACGCGCACTCGCGCGGCGTGATCCACCGCGACATCAAGCCCTCGAACATCATGCTCACGCAGGACAGCGACGTGCGCATCATCGATTTCGGCATCGCACTGGTGGCTGACTCCGATATCTCGCGCATCGAAGGCATCGCCGGGAGCCCCAGCTACATGTCGCCCGAGCAGGTGCAGAGCCTCGAGCTCACCAATGCTTCCGACCTGTATTCGCTCGGCGCCGTCATGTACGAGCTGCTGACCGGCAATCGTCCTTTCCGTGCCGGCAATCTCGCCAAGTTGCTGCACCAGATCGTGTATGCGACGCCGCCGCCCATCCACACGCTGCGCAGCGACGTGCCCGAGGAACTCGAGGTCGTCGTCGCCACCGCGATGCAGAAGGATCCGGGGCGCCGCCAGAAGAGCGGCCTCGACCTGGCCGCCGAGCTGACGCGCGTGCACCAGCAGCTGCGGCAGAAGAACTCGCGCATGGACCAGCAGGAGCAGTTCGGCCTGCTGCGCCGCCTGAAGTTCTTCCACGAATTCTCGCACGCCGAGATCGTCGAGGTGATGCGCGCCAGCCACTGGCAGGACTACGCCAGCGGCGAGGAGATCGTCAAGGAAGGCGAGATGGACGATCGCTTCTACATCCTGGTCAGCGGCAACTGCTCGGTCGAGCGCAACGGCGCCTCGGTCGGCATGCTCTCGACCGGCGAATGCTTCGGCGAGACCAGCTACGTGCAGGGTGCCAAGCGCAATGCGACCATCCGCGCTGCCGGCGACGTCACCGTGATCAAGGTCAGCTCGACGCTGCTCGAGCAGGTCTCGGCCTCCTGCCAGCTGCGCTTCAACCGCGTGTTCCTGCGCGCGCTGATCGGACGGCTGCAGGGCGTGGAGTTCAAGGCGAGCTGAGGCGCTACGGGGCGCCTTTCATTTCCGTATTCGTGTCGCTCTGGTGGCGCGCGGATCAGTAAACGCCCAGAGCGGCGTTTACTGCCATGCCCTCGCGCGGCCTGGCGGCTTGGCCCAACGGAATCATCGTGAGGCAAGACGGCGCACTGGCCGCCGCCGACGGCCGCGCTCGGCGCGCCACGCCGGCGCATGCGCTCAATGATCGCGACGCGCACCCGGAGCGGGTGAATCGAGCGGGTACGGTCGCACGTCGGGTCTATTTGGCGCTCCTTGGCGGCGCACTGAGCGCGGACGCAGGCGCCGACCGGTGCGCCGTTCAACTACACATTGTTCCACAGGGCGTCGGCGCCCGTCCGCGCGAAGGCATGGCGGGAAAAGCCGTCTGCGGCTTTTCCCGATCCATGCGCCGCCAAGGAGCGGCAAATAGACCCGACGCGCGACCGTGCCTGGCCTATCTACTTGGTCTTGTGCTTGTCGCGCTCGATCAGCGCGTACGCCGAGTGGTTGTGGATCGACTCGAAATTCTCGCTCTCGACGACGTACGCGCCGATGCGCGGTTCAGCATCGAGCCGCAGCGCGACATCGCGCACCATGTCCTCGACGAACTTCGGGTTGTCGTAGGCGCGCTCGGTCACGTATTTTTCATCCGGCCGCTTGAGGATGCCGTACAGCTCGCACGAGGCTTCGGACTCGGCGATGTCGATCAGTTCCTCGATCCACATGTGCTCGTGGAGCCGCGCCTTGATCGTGACGTGCGAGCGCTGGTTGTGCGCGCCACGCTCGGAGATCTTCTTCGAGCAGGGGCACAGGCTCGTGACCGGCACCACGACGCGCACCCACATCGTGGTCTCGCCATGGCAGCATTCGCCGATCAGCGCAGCCTGGTAGTCCATCAGGCTCTCGACGCCGGAGATCGGGGCGCGCTTGCTGACGAAATACGGGAAGCTCATCTCGATGTGGCCGGCGTCGGCGTCGAGCCGCTGCGTCATCTCGACCAGCATCTTGCGGAACGAGTCGACCGAGATCTCGCGCGCGTGGTGCAGCACCTCGACGAAGCGCGACATGTGCGTGCCCTTGAAATTGTGCGGCAGGTTCACGTACATGTTGAACGTGGCGACCGTGTGCTGCTCGCCGTCCGAGCGGTCCTTGACGCGCACCGGGTGGCGGATGTCCTTGATGCCGACGCGGTCAATGGCGATGTGGCGCGTGTCGGCGCGGCTCTGCACGTCCTCGACGGCCGCCTTGCTGCGCTCTCGTTCGGCTACTGCGATATCCATGGATGATCCTCGAGCCTCAGGGCTCAGGCGGGCCCGGTGTGGGCCGCAGCAGCCATTCTGGTGGCGGCGCGGCCGCTATTCAAGCTGCGGGCCTGCGGCAGCCACCAGCGCTCGATCGCGGCGATCACGGCGGGGGTGTCGAGGCCGGCATCGGCGAGGCATTGCTCGCGGCTGCCGTGCTCGATGAACCGGTCGGGCAGGCCGAGGTGCAGGCGGGGATGCGCGTTACCGAGCGTATCGACGAGTTCGGCGACCGCGCTGCCCGCCCCGCCGGCGACGGTGTTTTCTTCCAGCGTGACCCATGCGACGTGCTGCGGCACGAGCTCGCCGAGCAGCGCCTCATCGAGCGGTTTGACGAATCGCATGTTCACGACCGTGGCATCGAGCCGTTCGCCGGCGCTCAGCGCGGCCTCCAGCATCGTGCCGAACGAGAGCAGCAGCAGCCCGCTCGCGCCGCGGCGGCGCAATTGCGCGCGGCCGAGCGGGAGCGGCGCCAGCGCGCGTTCGACCGCGACGCCCGGGCCTTGCCCGCGCGGATAGCGCACCACCGCCGGCACGCCCGAGACGCAGGCGGTGTGCAGCATCTGGCGGCATTCGTTTTCGTCGGCCGGCGCCATGACCAGCATGTTCGGGATGCAACGCACGAAGCTGTAGTCGAAGCTGCCGTTGTGCGTCGCGCCGTCGCCGCCGACGACGCCGGCGCGATCGAGCGCGAACACGACCGGCAGGTTCTGCAATGCGACGTCGTGGATCAGCTGGTCGTAGGCGCGCTGCAGGAACGTGGAGTAGATCGCGACCACGGGCTTCATGCCTTCGCAGGCGAGGCCAGCGGCGAAAGTGACCGCATGCTGCTCGGCGATGGCGACGTCGTAGTAGCGGTCCGGAAAGCGCTTCGAATATTCGACCAGACCCGAGCCTTCGCGCATTGCCGGCGTGATCGCCACCAGCTTCGGATCGCGCGCGGCCTCATCGCACAACCAGTCGCCGAACACCTGTGAATACGACGGCCCGGTGGTCTTGCCCTTGAACAGCTGGCCAGTGGCCGGATCGAAGGGGCCGGGGCCGTGCCAGGTGATCGGATCGGCCTCGGCCGGCGCGTAACCCTTGCCCTTCTGCGTGACGACATGCAGGAACTGCGGACTGCGCAGGTCGCGCAGGTTCCGCAGCGTGCGCACCAGTCCCGGCAGATCGTGTCCGTCGATCGGGCCGATGTAATTGAAACCCATCTCTTCGAACACGGTGCCCGGCAGCCACAT
Source organism: Pseudomonadota bacterium (assembly GCA_018241455.1). GTDB lineage: Bacteria > Pseudomonadota > Gammaproteobacteria > Steroidobacterales > Steroidobacteraceae > FEN-1191. The sequence continues at coordinate 5,504 of JAFEDW010000042.1, forward strand.
GCCCTTGACGTGCTCCTCGGAGCGGCGCGCGAATTCGCGGATGTGCGGCATGCGGCGCAGCACGCGCTTGCCGCCTTCGCGCAAGTGCGCATAGAAGCGGCCCGACAGCACGCGCGCCAGGTACTTCGACATCGCGCCGACATTCTCCGAGATCGACATGTCGTTGTCGTTCAGGATCACCAGCAGGTTGGCCGGCAGGCTGCCCGCGTGGTTGAGCGCCTCGAAGGCCATGCCGGCGCTGAGCGCGCCATCGCCGATCACCGCGACGACGCGCCGCTCCACGCCTTGCGCCGCCGAAGCGAGCGCCATGCCCAGCGCGGCGCTGATCGAGGTGCTCGAGTGGCCGACGCCGAAGGTGTCATACTCGCTCTCGGCGCGATTCGGGAACGGCGCCAGTCCGCCGTGCTGCTTGATCGTGTGCAGCTGCTCGCGCCGCCCGGTCAGCACCTTGTGCGGGTAGGCCTGGTGCCCGACGTCCCACACCAGCCGGTCGTGCGGCGTGTCGAACACGTAGTGCAGCGCGATGGTGAGTTCGACCGTGCCGAGGCCCGCGGCAAAATGCCCGCCGCGCGTACTGACGGTCTGGATCAGGAAAGCACGCAGTTCGGCGGCCAGCGCGGTCAGGCTCTTTTCCGGGAGCTGGCGCAGGTCCGCGGGCGAGTTGATCGCCTCGAGCAGCTGTGGCGGATCCTTCGGGGTCATGGCGACAGTCTACTGCACGCGATCGACCACGTAATGCGCCAGCGCGCGCAGCTCGGTCGCCGCCTGGCCGAGCCCGTCGAGCGCGGCCAGCGCGCGGTCGCGATGTTCGCGCGCCAGCGCCCGGGCGCGCTCGAGCCCGAACACGCTGGGATAGTTGGGCTTGCCGTGCGCCGCATCCGCACCGGCGCGCTTGCCGAGCACCTCGGTGTCGCCGGTGACATCGAGGATGTCGTCCTGGATCTGGAACGCGAGGCCAATTTCACCGCCGTAAACGCGCAGGGCGGCGAGCGTGGTTTCGTTCTTCGTCGACGCGGCCAGCGCACCGAGCTCGACGCTGGCGCGGATCAACGCGCCGGTCTTGCGCCGGTGCATCCGCTCGATGTGCTCGGGGTCGCTTGCGCGTCCGGCGGCTTCGAGATCGATGGCCTGGCCACCGGCCATGCCGGCCAGGCCGATGGCATCGGCGAGCACGGTCAGCATGCGCACGCGCGTCGCATCCGCCAGTCCGTTCGTATGCGCGGCGAGCACCGCGAAGGCCAGCGCCTGCAGCGCATCGCCCGCGAGGATCGCCGTGCCTTCATCGAAGGCGCGATGACAGGTCGGCCGCCCGCGCCGCAGGTCGTCGTCGTCCATCGCGGGCAGATCGTCGTGGATCAGGCTGTAGGCGTGGATCAGTTCCACGGCTGCGGCCGGTGCGTCGAGATCGGCCGGGTTGGCGCCGAGCGCCTCGCCGGTGATGTAGACAAGCAGCGGCCGCAGCCGCTTGCCGCCACCGAGCACGCTGTAGCGCATCGCTTCCTGCAGTCGCGCCGCGCCGGTGTCGGCGCCGCTCAACGAGCGCAACAGCGCCTGTTCCACGCGCTGCTGCGCCGCGCGCACGCGGGGCATGAAATCAGTCTGATTGGGGGCGGCCGCTGGGTTCAGGACACGGACTCAGTTTTCGGTGGCCGCATCGCCGGCGGCGCCGGCGGCAGCGAAGTCCTCGAGCGTGGCGTTGCCGCTGCGTTGGGTCAGCAGTTGCACCCGCTGCTGCGCGGCCTGCAGCGCCGCCTGGCATTCGCGCGTCAATTGCACGCCGCGCTCGAAGCTGCGGAGCGCCTCATCGAGCGGCAGGCTGCCCGCTTCCATGCGTGCGACCAGCGCTTCGAGCTCGGCGAGCGTGCCCTCGAATCCGGCTTCCTTGGGTTTGCGTGACACGGCGGTGGGTACCCTATTAGCGATCCCGGCGGGGGTCAAACGCGGTTGACGGACCGCGCCATTCAATCGTAAAGTTAAATGGATTAGACTTAGTCTAAATTACTGCAGGGATGAGGGACAGACCATGAATCTCAAGGGTAGCAAGACCGAGGAAAACCTGAAGGCCGCGTTCGCCGGTGAATCGCAGGCGAATCGCCGTTACCTGTATTTCGCAGCCAAGGCCGACGTGGAAGGGTACAACGACGTCTCGGCGGTGTTTCGTTCGACCGCTGAAGGCGAGACCGGCCATGCCCACGGCCACCTCGAGTATCTCGAGGCGGTGGGCGATCCGGCCACCGGGTTGCCGATCGGCGAGACCAAGGCCAACCTGAAGTCCGCGATCGCGGGCGAGACGCACGAGTACTCCGACATGTATCCGGGCATGGCGAAGGCCGCGCGCACCGAAGGCTTCGCCGAGATCGCCGACTGGTTCGAGACGCTGGCGAAGGCCGAACGTTCGCACGCCAATCGCTTCCAGAAAGCACTCGACACGCTGTAACGATCGGTGGGCCGCGAAGGCAATCTCGAGGCTCCCACCCGGCATCCGCTGAACTGGCGCGACCCGGGCTTCCATGACGAACACGCGCTCGAGCAGGAGCTCGAGCGCGTGTTCGACATCTGCCACGGCTGTCGCCGTTGCTTCAGCCTCTGCCAGGCATTCCCGACGCTGTTCGATGCCATCGACGAATCGCCGACCGGCGAGCTCGAGGGCGTCGACAAGCGCGTCTACTGGAAGGTCGTGGACCACTGTTACCTGTGTGACATGTGCTACATGACCAAGTGTCCGTACGTGCCGCCGCATCCGTGGAACCTCGATTTCCCGCACCTGATGCTGCGCGCGAAGTCGGTGAAGGCACGCAAGGGCGACACCTCGTTCCGTGACCGCATGCTGACGTCGACCGACACCGTCGGCAGCATCGCCGGCATCCCGGTCGTGGCGCAGCTCGTCAACGCGGCGAATTCGAGCAAGCTCGGGCGCAAGCTGCTCGACAAGGTGCTGTACGTGCATCCGGAAGCCCCGCTGCCCGCATACCATTCGACCAGCGCGCGCGCGCGGCTCGCGAAGCACATGCCGGCGCCCGCTGCGGCGCCGCAAGCGACGCCCGAGACGACCGGGCGCGTCGTGCTGTTCACCACCTGTTACGGCAACCGCAACGAGCCCGATCTCGCCACCGACCTGGCCGCGGTCTTCGCCCACAACGGCATCGAATTGACGCTGGCCGAACGCGAACGCTGCTGCGGCATGCCCAAGCTCGAGCTCGGCGACCTTGACGCGGTGGCGCGGCTGAAGGACCAGAACATTCCGCAGTTGCTGAAGCTCGTGGAGGCCGGCTACGACATCGTCGCGCCGATTCCGTCCTGCGTATTGATGTTCAAGCAGGAACTGCCGCTGATGTTTCCCGAGGACGAGGCGGTGCAGCGCGTGCGCGCGCGCATCTTCGACCCGTTCGAATACCTGATGCTGCGCCACAAGGCGGGGCTGCTGCGCACCGATTTCAAGGCGCGCCTCGGCCGCGTCAGCTATCACGTGCCCTGTCACCTGCGCGTGCAGAACATCGGCCTGAAGACGCGCGATGTGCTGCGGCTGGTCCCCGATACGACCGTCGACGTCATCGAGCGATGCTCGGGGCACGACGGCAGCTACGCGGTGAAGAGCGAATTCCGCGCCGCCTCGATGAAGATCGCGCGGCCGGTGATCCAGAAGGTCGAAGGCGCCGGGGCCGACTACTATTCCAGCGATTGCCCGATGGCCGGACACCAGATCCAGAGCGGACTGGCCGACCGCGCCCGCGAGCCGACGCCACCATTGAAATTGCTGCGCATCGCGTACGGTATCTGACGGTGTCGCCAAGACTCCACGCCGGCGAACTGCTGTCGCTCGAGCAATACGCCCGCGAGCGCGCGGCGATCCGCGCGCGCATGATCGAGCATCGCGCGCTGCGTCGCCTGCAGCTGGGTGCGCACTGCACCTGGAGCTTCGAAGACCGCGAGACGGTGCGCTACCAGGTGCAGGAGATGCTTCGTGCCGAACGCATCTTCGAGCCCGATGCGATCGCCGAAGAGCTCGCGGCCTACAATCCGCTGATCCCCGACGGCAACAACCTGAAGGCGACGCTGCTGCTCGAATACCCGGATCCGGCCGAACGCGCGCTTCGCCTGGCGGAGTTGCGCGGCATCGAGCATCGTTGCTGGCTCAAGGTGGAAGGCCACGAGACGGTGAATGCGATCGCCGATGAAGACCTCGAGCGCAGCAACGAGCAGAAGACCTCGGCGGTGCATTTCCTGCGCTTCGAATTGACTCCCGGCATGATCGCCTCGCTGGTCGCCGGCGCAACGCTGGCGGCCGGCATCGATCTGCCGGCGTACATGCAGACCGTCGACCCGGTGCCGGAGTCACTGCGCGCCGCTTTGCTCGCCGACCTCGCCTGATCGATTGGATGCTAGAATCCGCGCGCGCCGCAACCAGGCGCTGATCGACCCTTGAGCGAGTCGCCCCGCGTAATGGCACAGTCGTACAACGCAGCCGATATTGAAGTTTTGTCGGGCCTGGAGCCCGTGCGCCGCCGCCCGGGCATGTACACCGACACGACGCGCCCGAATCACCTCGCCCACGAAGTCATCGACAACAGTGTCGACGAAGCCATCGCCGGACATTGCCACCAGATCGACGTCACGCTGCACAAGGACGGCTCGCTCGAGGTGACCGATGACGGACGCGGCATGCCGGTCGACATCCATCCGCAGGAAAAGGTCAGCGGCGTCGAGCTGATCCTGACGCGTCTGCACGCCGGCGGCAAATTCACCGACAAGAGCTACAGTTTTGCCGGCGGCCTGCACGGCGTCGGCGTCTCGGTCGTCAATGCGCTGTCGAAGCACCTGGAATGCTGGGTGCGGCGCGGCGGCAAGGAATACAACATCTCGTTCAAGGACGGCCGCATCGCCTCGAAGCTCGAGGTCGTCGGCACGGTCGGCGCGCGCAACACCGGCACGACCGTGCAGTTCTGGCCGGATCCGAAATTCTTCGACAGCGACCGCTTCGCGGTGCCGGAACTCAAGCGCGTGCTGAAGGCCAAGGCGGTGCTGTGCGCCGGGCTCAGGCTGACCTTCAGCAACGAGGCCACCGGCGAGAAAGAGGAGTGGTTCTACACCGGCCACCTCGGCGAATACCTGACCGAGCAGCTGGAGAAGAACGAACGCCTGCCCGCCGAGCCGGTCACAGGTCGCCACGCTTCCGACCAGGACGTGGTCGAATGGGCGCTGGCCTGGTCGAGCGATGCGCCGCACCTGGTTGCCGAAAGCTACGTCAACCTGATCCCCACCGTGGCCGGCGGCACGCACGTGAACGGATTGCGCTCCGGGATCGTCGATGCGGTGCGCGAGTTCTGCGAATTCCGCAACCTGCTGCCGCGCGGCATCAAGCTCAGCGCCGAAGATGTGTGGGACCGCGCCTGCTACGTGCTGTCGATCAAGATCCGCGATCCGCAGTTCGCCGGGCAGACGAAGGAGAAGCTCAGTTCGCGCGAGGCCGCTGCGTTGGTCGAGACGCACGCGCGCGATGCAATGGGGCTGTGGCTCAACCAGCATCCCGATGCGGGCGAGGGGATCGCCGCGTTCGCGATCGCCAATGCGCAGGAGCGGCTCCGCGCGGCGCAGCGCATCACGCGCAAGCGCGCGGTCAACGGGCCGGCGCTGCCGGGAAAGCTTGCCGATTGCACCTGTCAGGATCCCGCGCGTTCCGAACTATTCCTGGTGGAAGGCGATTCGGCCGGCGGTTCGGCCAAGCAGGCGCGCGCCAAGGATTTCCAGGCGATCATGCCGTTGCGCGGCAAGATCCTCAACACCTGGGAGCTCGAGCCCGGCGAGATCGGCAGCTCGCAGGAAGTGCACGACATCGCCGTTGCGATCGGCGTCGACCCGGGTTCGGCCGATTTGTCGGGACTGCGCTATCACAAGATCTGCATCCTCGCCGACGCCGACTCCGACGGACTGCACATCGCGACGTTGTTGTGCGCGCTGTTCCTGCGGCATTTCCGTCCGCTGGTGGCGAACGGCCACGTGTACGTGGCGATGCCGCCGCTGTATCGCATCGATGCGGGCAAGCAGGTGCTCTACGCGCTCGACAACAACGAGCGCGACGCCGTGCTCAAGCGCCTGGCGGCCGAGCACTCGCGTGCCAAGCCCGTGGTGACGCGCTTCAAGGGACTGGGCGAGATGAACCCCGCGCAGCTGCGCGAGTCGACCATCGACCCGCTGACGCGACGCCTGGTGCAGTTGACGATCGCCGCGAAGGACAACACCGACAAGCTGATGGACATGTTGCTGGCGAAGAAACGCGCGGGCGATCGGCGCGAGTGGCTGGAGCAGAGCGGCAACCTGGCGGAAGTCGTGCCATGAG
>JAFEDW010000430.1 GCA_018241455.1 Pseudomonadota bacterium
TGCTGGCCGCGGCCAGCATGGGCGCGACCGCGTTCCAGAAAGGATTGGGCGCGGTGCACGCGATCGCGCATCCGGTCGGCGCGTTCTACAACACGCACCATGGACTGACCAACGCGGTGATCCTGCCGTACATCATCGTGCACAACCGGCCGGCGATCGAGGCGCAGCTCGCCGTGATCGCGCGCGTGCTCGATCTCAGGGGCGAGCCTTTCGACGCGGTGTTCGACTGGGTGCTGGAGTTCCGCCAGCGGCTGAAGATTCCGCACACGCTGGCCGACATCGGCGTCACGCTCGACCAGCCCGATACGATCGGCCGCGAGGCTTCGCTCGATCCTTCGGCGGGCGGCAATCCGTTGCCGACCGACGCGCCGACCTACGCGCGGCTGTTCCGTTCGGCGGTCAAGGGCGACCTGAAGCTCAAGGGCTGACGTGAGCGAAGCGCGCGTCCTGATCATCGACGGGAATCGTGCCGCGACGCGCGAACAGCAGATCGCGGCCGGCGGCCGGGGCACCGGCGAAGGCTACGCGCACACGCTGCAGCAGCTCGCGCCGGTCGAGTGCGACATCGTGCGGCCGGCCGACGGCGCAGTGCAGTGGCCCGCGGGCGTCGCACTCGCCGATTACGACGGCGTCGCGATCACCGGTTCGGCGCTCAACATCTACGACGGCGGCGCGCACATCGAGCGGCAGATCGAGCTGATGCGCGCCGTGCTTGCGAGCGGAGTGCCGTGCTTCGGCAGCTGCTGGGGCATGCAGCTCGCGGTGACCGCGGCCGGCGGCAAGGTGCGTGCCAATCCGCTCGGGCGCGAGTTCGGGTTCGCGCGGCGCATCGCGCTGAATGCGGCCGGTCGGGCGCACGCGATGTTCCGCGGCAAACCGGCGGTGTTCGAAGCGGTCACGGTGCATCGCGACGACATCGAGCGGCTGCCGCCCGGCGCTAGCGCGCTCGCCGACAGCGACATGGGCCTGCAGGCCATCGAGCTGCGGCAGGGGAACAGCCTGTTCTGGGGCGTGCAATATCATCCGGAGTACAGCTACGCCGATATCGCCGCGACCGCGAAGCGCTACGCGCCGGTGCTGCTCGCCGAAGGACTGTTCGCCGACCGCGCCGAACTCGACGCCTGGGTCGCCGACGCGCTCGCGCTCGAACGTGCGCCGCGCGACGCGCGGCTGTGCTGGAAGCACGGGCTCGGGCCCGCGATGCAGGATGCGGGCGCCAAGCTCGCCGAGCTGCACAACTGGCTGCAGCAGCACGTGCAGCCGCGGCGCCAGCAACGCGGCTGACGCCGGCACCGCGTGCCGCCGCTCGCGCACCTGCCGCTGCTCGCGCTCGCCGGATTCGCCGCCGGCGCCGTCAACGCGCTGGCCGGCGGCGGCACGCTGCTGAGTTTTCCCGCGCTGCTTGCACTGGGCATCGCACCGGTGAACGCCAACATCACCAGCACCGTGGCGTTGTGCCCGGGTTATCTCGGCGCCGCGCTGGCGCAGCGGCGCGACCTGCGCGGCCAGCGCGCGCGGCTGGCGCCGCTCGTGGCCGTGGCCGCGGCCGGTGGCCTGCTGGGTGCGATGCTGCTGCTGCACACCAACGCGCACGCTTTCGGCCGCGCCGTGCCATGGCTGATCCTGCTCGCCTGCCTGCTGCTGTCGTTGCAGGAGCGGGTGCGTGCCGTGCTGGCGCGGCGCGGCGCGAGCGGC
>JAFEDW010000431.1 GCA_018241455.1 Pseudomonadota bacterium
CCATCGCTCCCGCGGCGCTCCTTGATCTCGATGCCGTCGGGATTGTTCGAGCCGACCTGGCGCAGCGCCACGAGGTGCAGCGCAACCAGCAGCAGCAGGATCAACGGAATCGCCACGACGTGCAGCGAGAAGAAACGGTTGAGCGTCGCGTCGGCGACGCCGTAGTCGCCGCGGATCCACTCGACCAGCCCCGGGCCGATCACCGGGATCGTGCTGAACAGGTTGATGATCACCGTGGCCGCCCAGTACGACATGTTGCCCCAGGGCAGCACGTAGCCCATGAAGGCCTCGGCCATCAGCGCCAGGTAGATGAACATGCCGAACAGCCACAGCAGTTCGCGCGGCGCCTTGTACGACCCGTACAGCAGCGCCCGGAACATGTGCAGGTAGACGACGACGAAGAACGCGGACGCGCCGACCGCATGCAGGTACTGGATCAGCCAGCCATAGCTGACTTCGCGCCGGATGAATTCCACCGAATCGAACGAGGTCGTGTCGCCGACCTTGTAGAACATGGTCAGGAAGATGCCGGTCAGCAGCTGCATGACCAGCACCAGCAGCGCCAGCGAGCCGAAGAAGTACCAGATGTTGAAGTTCTTCGGGGCGTAGTACTCGAGCAGCTGCTCGCGGATGAAACTGTCGACCGGCAGCCGCTTGTTCAGCCAACCGCGGAACCCCGGCTGCATCTGTGCGTCGTTGCTTGCCATCACGCCGCTCCCTGTTCGGCCGCGTCATCCTGGCCGATGAGCAGCGTCGTGTCGTTCGGATAACTGTACGGCGGCACGCGCAGGTTGACCGACGCGGGCGAACCGTCGAACACGCGCCCGGCCATGTCGAAGCGCGAGCCGTGGCAGGGACAGCGGAATCCGCCCGGCCAGTCGGGGCCCAGCTCGGCATCGCCGGGCTCGAAATGCTGCTTGGGCAGGCAGCCGAGGTGCGTGCACGTGCCGATCAGCACCGCGATGTCGGGGCGGCGCGAGCGGCCCTCGTTGGTGGCGTACGCGGGTTGGTCGGATTCCTTCGATTGTGGATCTTTCAGCTGGCTGTCGTTGGCGGGCAGGGCCGCCACCGCCGCCGGCGAACGCTTGAAGATGAAGATCGGCTGCTTGCGCCACACCACGGTGATCATCTGGCCGAGTTCGATCTTGCTCAGGTCGACCGACACCGGTGCGCCCAATGCCTTGGCGCGCTCCGACAGTTTCCAGCTCGCCACGAACGGGCTGGCGGCGAACACCGCGCCGACCGCAGCCGTGGCGCTGGTCGCGACCGTCAGGAATTTGCGTCGATCCTGGTCCACGCCCTGCTCGTCGGCCTTCGATCCGGCATCCGTCATCTGTCGCTACTCCGCTGCCCTTGGGCCTGTTCTTTGAAGAATCCGCGCGGCTGGCGGAACTTTAAAGAGGACGAGGCTCACGATTTTCCCGGGAAGTGTCGCATTATACACATCCCGTCATGGCGTCCGGCGACGATGCGCGGGTCGCGCTGGCGATATCCGGTCGTGGTCTTGCAAGGAGCTCGAGGATGAGTCTGCGAAAGCTTAGGGCAGGCCTGGTATTCCTGTCCGGCGCCGCCGTGGGCGGATTGGCGCTGGCTTTCCTGGTGGTCTACTTCCGGCCCGAGCTGCTGGTCCGCACGCGCAGCGTCGCCGCGCCGGTCGTGGCGCCCGCCGCCAACGCACCGCCGGCCGACACG
>JAFEDW010000432.1 GCA_018241455.1 Pseudomonadota bacterium
AAGAAGATCTTTAAAGCTATGAAAGTCTCCGCATCGCGTGAGAGCCTGCTGGCCCCCCTGCAAAGCGTGATCGGCGTCGTCGAGCGCCGGCAGACGATGCCGGTGCTGGCGAACGTGTTGCTGGTGGCGCGCGGCGACAAGCTCGCGGTCACGGGCACCGACCTGGAAGTCGAGTTGATGGCCTCGACCGCGGTCACCGTGCAACAGGCCGGCGACGTCACGGTGCCGGGCCGCAAATTGCTGGAGATCATGCGTACGCTGCCCGAGAAGGCGAACGTGTCGCTGGTGCGTGAAGCCGAGCGCGTGGTCGTCAAGGCCGGCCGCAGCCGCTTCACGCTCTCGAGCCTGCCGGCGAGCGAATTCCCGGTGATCGAAGAGATCAACGCCAAGCAGATCATCCGCGTCGGCCGCGAGCATTTCCGGCGGCTGATCGAGAAGACGCATTTCGCGATGGCGCAGCAGGACGTGCGTTACTACCTCAACGGCACGATGCTCGAGACGTCGGGCAAGACGCTGCGTGCCGTAGCGACCGATGGCCATCGGCTGTCGCTGGCCGAGACCGAATTGGCCGAAAGCGCGAGTGGTGGCCAGCAGGTCATCGTGCCGCGCAAGGGCATCCTCGAACTGCAGCGTATCCTGGCTGGAGACGGCGAACTCGAGCTGAGCATCGGATCAAATCACGTTCGCGCCCAGATCGGCGACATTCGCTTCACTTCGAAGCTAATTGACGGCAAGTTCCCAGAATATGGACGCGTGATCCCGGCCAAGCCGCCGCATACGATGACGGCCGCCCGCGACGTGCTGCGCCAGGCCCTGCAGCGCACGTCGATCCTGTCGAACGAGAAATACCGCGGCGTGCGGCTGGCGTTCGCCAGCAATCTGCTGACGATCCAGGCGCATAACCCGGAACAGGAAGAAGCCGAGGACCAGATCGAAGTCAGCTACAGCGGCGCCGAGATGGAAATCGGCTTCAACGTCACCTACCTGCTCGACGCGCTGGCGGCGATCGACGTCGATACCGTCGATGTTTCACTGACCGATTCGAACTCGAGCTGCCTGATCCGCGCACCCGGCGACAACGCGGTCAAATTCGTCGTCATGCCGATGCGGCTCTAGAGCGTCTCGCTTGAGCCTGCTGGCGCTCGAGGTCGAGGGCCTGCGCTGTCTGACGAAGACCAGGCTCGAACTGCATCCCCACGTCAACCTGGTCACCGGCGCCAACGGTGCCGGCAAGACCTCACTCCTGGAGGCGATCTACCTGCTGGGCCGCGGCCGCTCGTTCCGCACCCGGCTGACCGAACGGTTGATCGCCCACGAGGCGCGCAGCCTGCACGTGTTCGGCCAGACTGATGATCCGAACTACCCGGCGCTGGGCTTCGGGTTCGACCGGCAGGAGGGCCTGCGCGCACGGGTGGCCGGGCGTGACGTGAAGTCGCTGGCCGAGCTGACGGTCGCGTTCCCGGTGCAGGTCGTCGATCCAGGTATCCACCGGTTGGTGGAAGAAGGCCCCGCGTATCGCAGGCGGTGGCTGGACTGGGGAGTGTTCCACGTGGAACCAGGATTCGTGGGCGCTTGGACTGACTACGCCCGCAACCTGAAGCAGCGTAACGCGGCGCTGAAACTTCGGGGCGACCCCAGCCCCTGGGAACCCGAACTCGTGCGGCTGGGCTCGGCGCTCGCCGAGGCC
>JAFEDW010000433.1 GCA_018241455.1 Pseudomonadota bacterium
TACGCGCTCGCCGATCGCATCGGCGCCGCGGTCGGCGCCTCGCGCGCCGCGGTCGATGCCGGCTACGTGCCGAGCGACATGCAGGTGGGGCAGACCGGCAAGATCATCGCGCCGGCGCTGTACATGGCGATCGGCATCTCGGGGGCCATCCAGCACCTGACCGGCATCAAGGATGCGCGTACGATCGTCGCGATCAACAAGGATCCGGAAGCGCCCATATTCGAGGTGGCCGACGTCGGCCTGGTCGCCGATTTGTTCAAGGTCGTTCCGGAATTGACGACATTGCTTTCATAGCGCCGGCCCTGCGCAGCGCCGGAGGAGGGGACGATGATCTTTTTCCTGGCACTGATTCCCGCCACGATGCTGACGATGGTCGGCTACGCGGTGATCTACCTCGCCAACCGTTCGGAAGGCGGATTCAAGAGCTTTGGCAAATATCTCGGCTTCTGGGCGTTTACGCTGGCCGCACTGCTGTTGCTGGGCGCGGCGATCTGCGCGAGCCACGGCGGGCGCATGCGTCATATTCACATGATGATGCAGGGCCACATGGACGATATGCCCGCCTGGCAGCAGCCGGGCCCGCCGTGGCGCGAGCCGCCGCCGCCCGCTGCGCCGGGTGCCGCGCCAGCGCCGCCGCCCGCGCCCAAGTAGCCGCGCAGTCCTGAAGCAGCGTTCCTACTGGAGCGACACCGCCGCCGCCCCGGGTGAGGCGGATGCCGCCGCGCTCCCGTTGCGCGTCGACGTGGCGGTGATCGGCGGCGGCATCACCGGATTGAGCGCCGCGCTGGCGCTCCGCCGGCGCGGCGTCAGCGTGGCGGTGCTCGAAGCGCATACGATCGGCTGGGGTGCGAGTTCGCGCAACGGCGGCATGGTGCTGACCGGGCTCAAGCTCGATGCCGGGACGCTCCTCAAGCGCTATGGGCGCGAGTTCGCGCGCGAATTGTTCCGCGCCTCGGTTGAATCGGTCGAACTCGTCGACGAACTGGTGCGCACCGAAGGCATCGACTGCGACTTCAAGCGCTGTGGGCACCTCGCGCTCGCCACCAAGCCTGGCCACTTCGCCGGCTTCGAACGCGGCGCCGAGCTGCTGGCGCGCGAATTCAACCACGCCACGCGCCTCGTGCCGCGCGCCGCGCTGCGCGCCGAGATCGGCTCCGGTATCTACCACGGCGGGCTGGTCGACGGGGCCAGTGGGGGCATCAATCCGGCGCGCTACGTGGCAGGCCTGGCGCGCGCTGCGCAAGCGGCTGGCGCCACGCTGCACGGCCGCGCGCGCGTGCTGCGCCTGGTGCGCGTGGGTGCGCGGTCGAACGTGGTCACGGTACGGGGCGAGGTCGAGGCGGAAGAGGTGCTGGTGGCCACCAGCGGCTATACGGGCGGCGCAACGCCGGCGCTGCGCCGCCGGCTGCTGCCGATCGGTTCCTACATCATCGCCACCGAGCCGTTGCCGGAAATGCTGGCGCGCGAACTCAGCCCCACGGGCCGGATGATGTACGACTCGCGCCATTTCCTGCATTACTTCAGGCTCACGCCCGACCGTCGCCTGCTGGTCGGCGGCCGTGCGCGCTTCGTGCCTGAGAATGAGCACACCGTGCGCGCCAGCGCTGAGGTGCTGAAGCAGGGGATGCTGGCGATCTATCCGCAACTGCGCGATGCGCGGGTCGAATACGCCTGGGGCGGCACGCT
>JAFEDW010000434.1 GCA_018241455.1 Pseudomonadota bacterium
CGATGAAGTAGCCATGTCGGCGCGCCCGCGTTGGCTCGCCGGACTGTGGCTCGGTGTCCTGATGCTGGCGCCGGCAGCGGCCGCGCCGCCGGCGTTGCTCTGGTTCCAGGGCGGCCAACCTACTGCGCAGGCCGAAGCGCTGCTGGCCCAATTAGCCGCCGCCGGCGACCGGGGGCTCGACAGCGGGGACTATGGCGGCGCCGCCATCGAGGCGATGCTCGCCCGCCTGCAGCGAAATCCGGCTGCTCCGGCAGAATCGTTTGCTGCGGCTGACCGGGCACTGTCGCGCGCCGCGCTTGATTTCGCCCACGATGTACACGTCGGCCGCATCGACGCGCGCGCCGCCGGATTCTCAATCGGGCCGCCGCGCCCGGCGCTGGAGCGCGACGCGATTCTGGCCCGGCTGGCCACCAGCCGCGACCTGGCGGCCGAGTTCGCGGCGCTGGAGCCCCCATTCCTGCACTACCGCTTGCTCGAAGCAGCGCTCCGCCGCTACCGCGCGCTCGCCGCACAACCGGCATTGACGCAACTCCCGCCGCTTCCGCAGCGCACGCTGCGATTGCAGGATCAATATGAGGGCGCTCCGGCGTTGCGACGGCTGCTCGTGGCCGTGGGCGACCTCGCCGCGGCGGATGCGATCGTCACCGATGGCGAGCGCGCCCGGCTCGACGCGCGGCTGGTGCAGGCGCTGATGCGTTTCCAGGGCCGACACGGGCTCGCCGCGGACGGCTTGCTGTCGCGTCGTACCTACGCGGCGTTGACGGTGCCGATGTCCGCGCGTGCGCGCCAGATCGAACTCACGCTCGAGCGCTGGCGCTGGCTGCCGCCGTTCACCGCTCCGCCGATCATCGTCAACATCCCGCAATTCCAGCTGTTCGCGTTTCGAAGCACCGACGATCGCGCGGCCGACATCGCGCAAATGCCGGTCATCGTCGGCCAATCGTTCCGCGACAAGCGTACGCCGGTGTTCGTCAGCGAGATCCGTTCGGTTGTGTTCCGGCCGTACTGGGATGTTCCATCCAGCATCGTGCGCAATGAGATGCTGGCGCCGATGCGCAAGGACGTCGGGTTCCTGGAACGCAACCATTACGAAATCGTGCGCGGAGGCGGCGACGACGCCCGGCCGGTGGCGGCGGACGCCTCCGCCATCGAGGCGCTCGCGGCCGGGCAGTTGCGGCTCCGGCAGCGGCCAGGACCGGACAATGCACTCGGCCTGATCAAGTTCGTCCTGCCGAACGACTACGGCGTGTACCTGCACTCGACGCCGGCGCGCGCGCTGTTCGGCAAGGCGCGGCGGGATTTCAGCCATGGCTGCATTCGCGTGAGCGACCCGGTCGCGCTGGCCGTGCATGTCCTGCGTGGCAACCGCGACAATTGGTCGGCCGACGCGGTCAACGCGGCGATGCAGGGGGCCGACGCGCGGCGCATTGCGCTCGCAACGCCGGTTCCGGTCATGATTCTCTATGCGACGGTGCTGGCAACCGAGGCCGGCCCGGTGCTGTTCTTCGACGACATCTACGGCCACGACCGAAGGCTCGCGCAGATGCTGCGCGTCCGCTCGTTGCGCAACCGGGCGCATTGAACCGCTATCATGCGCCACGCGATCGCGGCGATCGTCGCCGGCCCGTAATCCAGGACAACGCGTGAAGATGATCTGGCGCCGCCTGCTCGAGCATCCATTGGC
>JAFEDW010000435.1 GCA_018241455.1 Pseudomonadota bacterium
AATGCCATGCCCGGCAGCGCGCAGGCCGCATCGCCATCGGCCCGCACCTCCACCGCCTCGACGCTGAACAGCGCCGCGAGCTCGCAGCGCGTTTCGAGCGCCGCGCTGCTGCGGAGCGAATGCGCGCGCAGGCGGCCGCGCGCCCGGCGCAACATGATGTTGAAATCCTGCGTGGCCGCGCCGAGCGCGGTGCAATCGGTGGCCGCTTCGCCGGCGAAGGCATGCAGTTCGGCCTGCGATGCATCGAGCGTGCGGGGCGCCGAGCCCGCGGTCGCCAGCGTCACATCGCCGCCCGACAGCACGGCGAACCAGCGATCGACGCCTTCGTACACCGAGAACGGCCCGGATGCGTTGATGTCGGCGACGCTGATGCGCACGATCCATTCAGGCGCCGCGGGCCAGGCGAGCAACTCGCGCGTCGTGCCGCCGCCATTCTTCCACGGTGTCGGCACGGCGTCGGCCACGCGTACGAGCTGTGGTTTCATCGTGCGCGGGGCCTGCGTACCATGTGGGCAGTGGGCGATGAGGGAGCGGTCACGATGAGCGAATTATCGCAGGAAACACTCGATCCGGCCGACTGGCCGCAGTTGCGGGCGCTGGCGCATCGCGCCGTGGACGATGCGCTCGACTACCTGCAGCAGTCCAGCCACCGGCCGGTGTGGCGGCCGACGCCGGCGGAGATCGCCGCGCGGTTCCGCGCGCCGCTGCCGCGCGCACCGCAGGGCGCCGAGCGGGCCTACCAGGATTTCCGCGAGCAGGTCATGCCCTGGCAGATGGGCAACACGCACGCGCGTTTCTGGGGCTGGTACATGGGCAATGGCACCGCTTTCGGCGCGCTCGGCGATTTCCTCGCCGCGATCGTCAATCCGAACATGGGCGGCGGCAACCATGTCGGCAACCTGGTCGAAAACCAGGTGGTCGATTGGTGCAAGGAAATCGTCGGGCTGCCGCCCGACAGCGGCGGACTGCTGGTCAGCGGCGCCTCGATGGCGAACTTCGTCGCGCTCGCGGTCGCGCGCAGCGCCGGCGCCCCCGTCAACGTGCGCGCCGAGGGCGTCGCGGCGCTGCCGAAGCCGTTGGTGTTCTACGCTTCGACGGAAGTGCACAGCTGCATCCAGAAAGCCATCGAGGTGTTGGGGCATGGCACGAAGGCGCTGCACAAGATTGCCGTCGATGATCGTTATCGCTTCGACCTGGCCGCGCTGGCGAACGCCGTGCGCGCCGATCGCGCCGGCGGGCTCGAGCCCTGCGCGGTGATCGGCTCCGCCGGCACGATCAACACCGGTTCGGTCGACGACCTGGCGGCGCTGGCGGATTTCTGCGCGCGCGAGCGGCTGTGGTTCCATGTCGACGGCGCCATCGGTGCGGTCGCGACGCTATCCGCGGCGCAGCGGCCGTTGCTGCGCGGCATGGAGCGCGCCGATTCGGTCGCGCTCGACCTGCACAAGTGGCTGCACATCCCGTTCGAAGCCGGCTGCGTCGTCGTGCGCGACCGCAGGGCGCATCGCGCCACGTTCGCGTTGACGCCGGAATACCTCGCGCACGCGCAGCGGGGCCTCGCCAGCGGCGCCGACTGGTTCAGCGACTACGGGCTGCAGCTGTCGCGCGGCTTCCGCGCACTGAAGGTGTGGCTGTCGTTCAAGGAGCACGGCCTCGACAAGTACGGACGCCTGATCGA
>JAFEDW010000436.1 GCA_018241455.1 Pseudomonadota bacterium
GCTCGGCCTCGAACGTGGGCTCCGGCGGCATGGCGACCATCTATGCCTTTGCCGTCTCGATCTTCGGCGGCACGACGCAGTTCATGGAGACGTGGCTGATCCGCGCCACGGGCAGCGCGCTGGCGCCGGCCTACTACTGGCTGTGCGCCGCTGCCGCGGGCCTGCTGGCTTTTTCGATGTTGCGGGAATCGGCGCCGATCCGGCAGGAAGGACTACACTCCGACGGTCGATAGCTGCCGACCACTGCGCGAGGTACCAAGCATGCGCGTCATCGAGAGAATAGCGATCGGTTGCCTGTGCGGCGCTTTGCAGCTGCTGCCGGTGATGCCGGCCGTCGCGCAGGATGCAACGCTCGCGCAGATCATCGCCGATGAAACCACCATCGAGCGGCAATCCGACCCGAAGGACGGACCGGGCTGGCCCGATGTGAGCCCGCAGGCGGAAGCGCAACGCATCTCGGCGCTGAAGACCATCCAGCAGCGCCTCGCGACGCTGCCGCCCTCGCCCGCCGGCAGCGAAGACGACCTGACGCGCCGCCTGTTGAACTGGCGGCTCGGCATACGCATCGAGGCCGCGCGTTTCGATGAGGCGCGCATTCCGTTCGACAACGGCGATGGCTTCTTCAATGCCGGCAATTACGCCGCCGAGACCACCGTCATCCGCAGCGAAGCCGACGCCGAAGCCTGGATCGCGCGGCTCCGCGCCTTGCCGCACTATTTCGACCAGCAGATCGAGAACCTCAAGCGCGGGGTCGCGACCGGATGGGTTCAGCCGCAGTCGACATCAGCCGGGATACTCGCGATCCTGAAGATCGCCGCCGACCAGCCGGCCGCAGCGAGCCCGTTGCTCGGGCCGTTGAAGTCACTGCCGTCGACGATTTCCGCCGAGCGGCAGGCGGCGCTGCGCGCCGACGCGCTGGCTGCGATCGAGCAAGACGTGAAGCCTGCGCAGCGCAAGCTCGTGGCCTATTTCGGGCATGACTACGTGCCGCACGCGCGCAGCGCGCTCGGCGCCTCGAGCCTGCCCGACGGGCGCGCATGGTATGCGTTCGAAGTGCGCCGCTCGACCACGACCGAGCTGACGCCCGATGAGGTGTACGCGATCGGCGAGCGCGAAGTCACGCGGCTGCATGCGGAGATGGAAGCGGCGATGCGCTCGACCGGCTTCGCGGGCACGCTGCCGCAATTCATCGCGATGCTGCGCTCCGACAAGCGCTTCTATGCGCCCGACCTGCAGACCTACATCGAGAAGGCGAGCGAGGTCGGCAAGCGCATCGACGGCCTGCTGCCGCTGTGGTTCGGCAAGCTGCCACGGCTCACGTGGACGATCCGCCTCAAGCCACCGGAACTCGCTGCGTCATCGAGCGGCTACGATCTCGGCGATCCCGCGAAGGGTGCGCCGGGCACCGTGGTCGTGAACGCCAATGCGCAGGAGAACCCGTTGTTCAGCCTGCCGGCATGGATTCTCCACGAAGGCGTGCCGGGTCATCACCTGCAGATCGCGCTCGGCCAGGAGCGCACCGACCTGCCGCTGTTCCGCCGCAAGGACGAGCCCACCGCCTTCGTCGAGGGCTGGGCGTTGTATTCCGAACAGCTCGGCCGCGAGATGGGCGTGTATCGCGACGCCTACGAACAGTTCGGCCGCCTGTCGTACGAGATGTGGCGCGCCTGCCGCCTG
>JAFEDW010000437.1 GCA_018241455.1 Pseudomonadota bacterium
GCCGCGGCGGCGCTCGCCTTGTCGCCGGTGAATGCCGGCGGATCGAGCAGCACGGTGTATTCACGCACCAGGCGGCCGCGCGCCCAGTTCGCTTCGACCAGCAGCGTCGCGAACGGCTCGGTCACGACCTCGCGCGAGCGCACCATCAGCACGTCGCGTCCGTCGGCGCCCTTGCCCGGGACCAGCGTCACGGAATCGAGATAGGACGGGTAATCCAGTCCGTAACGG
Organism: Pseudomonadota bacterium; assembly: GCA_018241455.1. Taxonomy (GTDB): domain Bacteria; phylum Pseudomonadota; class Gammaproteobacteria; order Steroidobacterales; family Steroidobacteraceae; genus FEN-1191. The sequence continues at coordinate 229 of JAFEDW010000437.1, forward strand.
GCAAAGCTATCGCGGCTTGCCAGCGCGACCTTGAGGCCGGCCAATTCCTCGGGTGAAGCCGTCAGGTCGATTTCCGCGTTCAGCGGCGAATTCAGCGCCGACTTGAGGTGGATATCCCCCAATCCCAGCGCCATCGCTCCCGTGGGCATCAGCGCCGCCAGGGCCAGCACGCGTACGACATAACGCAAGGACATCAGATCTCCCAATGGGCCTAAAAAGGCGCTTACCCCGTTATAAAACAAACAGTTGCGCCGCATTCCTTGGCCCGGCGGCTATTTGCCCGGCAATATAACTTATAAATACTCCCGGACCAAAATCTCCGCAATCTGGATCGCGTTCGTGGCCGCGCCCTTGCGCACGTTGTCGCCCACGACCCACAGATTAAGACCGCGCTCATGAGTCATATCCTCGCGAATGCGCCCGACATAAACCGTGTCGTGGTTCGCTGCTTCGGTAACTGCCGTCGGGTATCCGCCCGGTTTCCGCTCATCGACGACCGCAACACCGGGCGCCGTGGCCAGCAACGCGCGCGCATCGGCGGCGGAAATCCGCCGGCGGGTCTCGATGTGTACCGCCTCGGAGTGGCCATAGAACACCGGCACGCGCACCGCGGTCGCATTCACGCGGATCGACTCGTCGCCGAGGATCTTGCAGGTCTCCCACTGCATCTTCATCTCTTCTTTGGTGTAGCCGTTGTCGAGGAACTTGTCGATCTGCGGGATGCAGTTGAAGGCGATCTGCTTCGGCAGCACCTTCGCTTCGACCGGCCGGCCGTTCAGCAGTTGCGCGGTCTGCTCGGCGAGTTCCTCGACCGCCTTGCGGCCGCCGCCGGACACCGATTGATAGGTCGCGACGTTGATGCGCTCGATGCCGACCGCGTCGTATATGGGCTTCAGCGCCACGACCATCTGGATCGTCGAGCAGTTCGGGTTGGCGATGATGCCGCGCGCCTGGTACTGCGCGATCGCCTGTGGGTTCACCTCGGGCACGACCAGCGGGATGTCCTGCTCGTAGCGGAACTGCGAGGTGTTGTCGATGACGACGCACCCGGCCGCGGCCGCTTTCGGCGCGTAGATCGCCGACACGTCGCCGCCGGCCGAATACAAGCCGATCTGCGCGCGTTTGAAATCAAAGGTCGCGGCGTCGATGACATCGACCTCGCGGCCGCGGAACGTCACCGTCTTGCCGAGCGAGCGCCCGCTCGCGAGCGGGAAGATCTCCTGCACCGGAAAATCGCGCTCCTCCAGCACCGCCAGCAGGTTCTCGCCCACCAGGCCGGTTGCGCCCAGCACCGCCACATTCCACGCCTTCGCCATCGCTCGCTCCGCCTCGACGTTTGCTTCGTTCGATTATTTCCGTTCGATATCGGGCACGCTCGCGCGCACATCCGCGTTCTGCGCGCGGTGGCGCAGGTAGTGATCCATCAGCACGATCGCCAGCATCGCCTCG
>JAFEDW010000438.1 GCA_018241455.1 Pseudomonadota bacterium
CATTCCATGCCATCCGCGCTATGTTAGGTGGCGACGACGACACGCGCCAGTCGCCGCCGCGCCCCGCCGCTCAGGCGTGCGACGACGGCCGGATATTCGCGTTCAAGCGGAACAGGTTCTTCGGATCGTACTGATCCTTGATCTGCACGAGCCGCGCGTAGTTGTCGCCATAGGTGGCCTTCACGCGCGATTCGGCCGCGGAGGGCTCGGTGTTCACGTAGTAGCCGCGCGTCAGCGGCTCGAACACCTTCCACAGGTCGCGCATGGCGGCGACGTTGTGCTCGTCCTGCGAATGGTCGACCCAGCTCGCGCCCATCAGCAGGTCGAATCCCGCATCGCGGTTCCAGTAGGCGGTCGCGGTTGGTGCAACGCGCGCGACCTGGCCACCCATCGGGCCGAAGCCGATGTCGTTGAGCCAGGGCGGGCCATGCTCGAAGGCATGCATCATCTCATCGATGAATTGCCCGGAGATGGTCTGGATGAACCCGGAGCGCACGTAGACGCCCAATCCCGCCGGCAACGCCCGCGGCGCCGCCCCGGTGGGACCGTTCTGCGCGACCATGTAGGGCTTGGCCTTGATCGTGTCGTTCAGCGGCTTGCCGATCTTGTCGAGGGTGGCCAGGAAGCGCTCGCCATCCTTCGGGTCACCGCCATACACGAACTCGAGCTCGACATACCTGCCCTTCGGGAGCTGGCCCTCGCCGGATGAATTGAACACCCCGCAATCGAGGTACACGTCGTCGGGTGCGCCGGCGGCGAGTTCGCCGACCGCCGCAATCACTGTACGCGCCTGGTCGAACGGATACACACGCCCACCGGCCAGAACCGGGTGGGCCAGCGGATGCAGGCGATATTCGAATTGGGTGACGATGCCAAAGTTACCGCCGCCGCCGCGCAGCGCCCAGTAGAGGTCAGGATTTTCTTTCGCGTTGGCCTGGCGCAGCTTGCCATCCGCAGTGACCAGCTCGAATGATTCGACGTTGTCGCAGCTCAGTCCTAACTTGCGCATCAACCGGCCGAGGCCTCCGCCGAGCGTGAGACCTGCGATGCCGGTGTCGGAAGCGGTGCCGAGCGTCGTCACCAGACCGGCCGCCTGGCATTCACTATCGACCTGGACGAGCAACACGCCCGGCTCGGCCCGCGCCCGCCGCCTGGCCCGATCGACTTCGACGCGGCGCATCGATGAGAGATCGATCATCAGGCCGCCTTCGCAGGTCGACTGTCCCGAAAGGCTGTGCCCGCCGCCCTTGACGGCCGTCAGCAGCGAATGCGCGCTGGCGAACTGCACGGCGTGGGCGATGTCCTCGCGGCTTGCGCACCGAACGATGAGCGCGGGATGACGATCGATCGAGCCGTTCCATACCCGGCGCGCCTGGTCATAGGCCGCATCCGCCGGCAGCAGCACGGAACCCTTCAAGGCCGCACGCAGCTCCTTGACTTCGGCGCCGGTCAGCTTGACCGGCTTGCCATCGAGCGAAACCGCGGCGATTTCCGCGGGCACGGCGCTCGCGCCCGAAACCTCGGCCCACAAGCTGCGCGCCGGGAGCAGTGCCGCAACGGTCGCCGCGGCGCCGAGGAACTGCCGCCGGGCCATCTTCGCGGGTGCCCGGTAAGCCAACGAGTGCATGAGGTTCATGATCGCGTCCCCCCCCCCGATCTATTGTTG
>JAFEDW010000439.1 GCA_018241455.1 Pseudomonadota bacterium
GGCCAGCAGCGCCACCAGCAGCACGAACCCCAAGCGCAGCGCATGCGGCACCGCGCGCAGGAACGCCGACCACTCCCACGCGCCGATGGCGATGAACAGGCCGAACAGCGCGCGCGCCGACCAAGCCGGCCCGTAGAGCAGCACGCCGACCAGCACGGCCGCCAGCATCAATGCGGTGAGGATGCGTGTGCGCATGTCAGGACGCCAGCTGCTCGGCCGTCAGCCCGAAGCGCCGCTGCCGGCCGGCGAAATGCTGCAGCGCCAGCTCGAAGTCGTCCGCGGAAAAATCCGGCCACAGCGTGTCGGTGAAGTAGAGCTCGGCGTAGGCCAGGTTCCACAGCAAAAAATTGCTGATGCGCTGCTCGCCGCCGGTGCGGATGAACAGGTCCGGATCAGGGAGCCCCGCGAGTGCGAGGCCGGCGGCGAAATCTTCCACCGTCAGGCGGTTGCTGTCGAGCTCACCGTTCACGCAGCGCGCCGCGAGCTTGCGTGCCGCGGCGAAGATGTCCTGCCTGCCGCCGTAGCTGACCGCGAGTTGCAGGCGCAGGCGCGCGTTGACCGCGGTGGCGGCCGTCGCTTCGGCGGCGCGCTCGCGCACGCGCGCCTCGAGCGCCGCCAGGTCGCCGATGAAACGCAGCCGCACGCCGTTGGCGTGCAGCATCGGCAGCTCCCGGTCGAGCGCATCGCAGAACAGGTTCATGATGCCCGCCACTTCATCGGCCGGCCGCGCCCAGTTCTCGCTGCTGAACGCGAACAATGTCAGCGCCTCGATGCCGCGGCGCACGCATTCCTCGATGACCGTGCGCACCGGCCCCAGCCCCGACTGGTGTCCGGTGTTGCGCGCGCGCCCGTGGCCGAGCGCCCAGCGGCCGTTGCCATCCATGATGATGGCGACGTGGCGCGGAAGCGGGGGCGCGGCGGCCGGCTGGCCGCTGGGTTGGGGCTGCATTGCCGGCTAGACCTGCAGGATTTCTTTTTCTTTCGCGGCCAGCTGCTGGTCGATCTCGGCGATGAACTTGTCGGTGAGCTTCTGGATCTCGACCTCGGCCTTGCGCTCGTCGTCCTGCGAGATTTCTTTTTCCTTGAGCAGTTCCTTGATGTCGGCGAGTACATCGCGCCGCACGTTGCGCACGCTGACGCGCGCGCTCTCGGCGTCCTGGCGCACCACCTTGGTGATGTCGCGGCGCCGCTCCTCGGTCAGCGGCGGCAGCGGAATGCGGATCACGCTGCCGGCGGTCATCGGCGTCAACCCGAGGTCGGACTTGTGGATCGCCTTCTCGATCGGGCTGACCATGGTCTTTTCCCACGGCGAAACCACCAGCGTGCGTGCGTCCTCGACGCTGATGTTGGCCACCTGGTTCAGCGGCATGTCGGCGCCGTAGTAATCCACTTTCAGGTGCTCGACCAGGCTCGGATGCGCACGCCCGGTGCGCATCTTCTTCAGGTCCGCCTGGAACACCTGCACGCATTTCTGCATGCGGACCGTGGCGTCTTTCTTCAGGTCGTCAATCATGGTCGTACTCCCTCAACGCAAGCCGCAGCGCGAAGCCAGCCCGCCGATTGCACCCAGCGCAATGGCAGCTCCGAGCATATTGTTTTCCGGGAACGCCATAAACCCATCCATGGGGGCTCCGGCCGCGCCATCCATGGCGCGGACGGTCCCG
>JAFEDW010000043.1 GCA_018241455.1 Pseudomonadota bacterium
TGGTGCTGCGCCCGGTCGGCCGGCCGATCGCGGCGTTGGCGCCCGCGCCGTTCGCGCCCGCGCTGCTGCCGAGCGGGACGCTGCGCAGTTCGCTTTCGGTGCCGTAGCGGAACTCGAGGTTCTCGGCCGAGGCGCGCGCCTGCGCGCGCACGATGCGCGGCGTCAGCGACAGCACGATCTCGCTCTTCTCGCGATCGCTGCTGCGGCTGCCGAACAGGCGGCCGATCAGCGGCAGGTCGCCGAGGCCCGGCACGCGGCTCGAGCTCATGCGGTCCGAATCGTTGATCAGGCCGGCGAGCACCTGCGTTTCGCCATCGTGCACCTCGAGCAGCGTGTTCGCCTCGCGCGTGCCGATCTGGTAGGCCAATGTCACGCCCCCGCTCCCGGTCGGCACGCTGACTTCCTTGACGATCGAGCTGACCACCAGGTTCACCTTGATCGCCACGTTGCCGTTCATGCGCACGGTCGGCTCGACCTCGAGCGTCAGGCCGACGTCGAGATACTGCACGCTGCCGTTGGAGATCGTGCCGCCGTTGACCGCGGTCACGCTGTTGGTGACCACCGGCACGCGGTTGCCGATCAGCACCTTGGCCTTCTCGCGGTTGCGGGCGCGGATCCTCGGGCTTGCGAGCACGTTGCTCTGGCCGACGGACTTCTTCAGGTCGACCGACACCGCCAGGTCGCTGACCTTGATCGTGGTCTCGTCCTGGTCCTTCAGGTCGGCGAGCACCAGCGGGTCGCCGGCCAGCGGCGTCGGCGTCAGCGTCACGCCGGAGGGATAGTTGATGCCGAGCTGCTGCAGCCGGTTGCGCGTGATCTCCAGCACCTCGACCTCGAGCATCACCTCGGCCTCGGCGACATCGATCGAGGCGATCAGCCGTTCGGCCATGCGGATCGCATCGGGTGTGTCGCGGATGATCACCAGGTTGGCACGCTCGTCGACGAAGGTCGTCTTCGCGCCGAGCACGGTCTTCAGCGCTTCCTGCACCTTTTTCGGATCGGCGTTCGCGACGTAGAACGTGCGCACCACCTGGTCGCGATAATCCTTCTGCTTCGACTCGGTGTTCGGGTAGACCAGCGCCATGTTCGGCGCCAGCACCTGCTGGCTGAGCTGGCTCTGCGCGAGGATCAGCCCGATCGCCTGCTCGATCGGCGCGCGCTCGACGAAGATCGTGGTCTTGGTGTCGGTCTTGACGTCCTTGTCGAAAATGAAGTTGATGCCGGTCTGGCGCGAGAGCACCTCGAACACCATCTTGGTCGGCGCGTCGCGGAACTGCAGCGTCACCGGACGGTTGTCGCGCGACTGCAGCCGCGGCGCGACGCTGAGCGGCGCACGCGCTGCGTCGATGCGCGCGCGTAGCGTGCTGGCGCTGGTCGAGCCCGGGTTCTCGCGCAGCACGGCGCGCAGCGCCGACTCGGCATCGTCGAGCCGGCCCTGCTCGATGTCCTTGCGCGCCTGCGCGATCACCGTCACGTGGCGCCGATCGGCCTTCAGCTGCTCGAGTCCGGCGAGCGCGCGGTTGTTGCTGGCGTCGATCCCCAGCACGCGCCGATAGCCCTGCTCGGCGGCATCGAAATGCTCGTCGGCGCGCGCGCGGTCCGCGGCGATGAGCAATTCGTGCACCGCCTGGTCGTGCTGCGTGCGCAGGTCGAGCTTGTAGCTCAGGTTGTGCGGGTCGGCGCGCGACGCGCGCTCGAGCTTGCCGAGGCCGTTCTCGTATTCACCCGCATCCACGTCCTTGAGTCCCTCGCGTTGCAGCCGTTCGCTCGCGCAGCCCGCGAGCGTGATCAGCGTGGCGGCCAGCATGGTGAAGAGTGGTCGGCGCATGGCGTTGCGCTAGCGCCGCCGCGTCGGGGGCCGCGGCCGTACGCTGACCTGCCCCTCGACGCCCTGGATGACGATCTCGGCCGGCGTGCCCTCCGGCGCGGCGCCGGTGTAGATCCAGTCGCGACGCGCGGCACGCCACGTGAGCGGTGCGCCGCCGGCGATCCCGAGCGCCGCATCCGCGCCCAGCATCGTCGTGGCGCGCAGGTTGAGCTTGCCGCCATCGTGCGAGTACACCGCGTACTTGACGTCGATCGTCAGGTCGTAGCCGTTGCAGTCCTGGTCGATGCCGTCGCGGCGGACTTCCGCGGCGCCGGGATGCACGCGCGCGTCGCGATCGTCGCAGTCGGTGTTGATCGAATAGCCGTCATGGTCGTCGTCCACCGGATGCGTCAGCAGCTGGAGCGCGCGATCGGCGCTCACCAGCCCGTAGCCCGTGTTGTCATCCGGACCCGGAACATCCAGGTCGAGCGCGCCGAGGGCGATCGCGGCATCGGTTTCCGCCGCGCTGGCGGCCGGGGTCGCACCACGCAACAGCGCAATGACGCCGGCGACTTCAGGCGCGGCGAACGAGGTGCCGGCCACCGTCGTGTACTGGCCGGCGCCCGCCAGCGACAGGTCCGAGGTGCGCAGTCCATCGCCCGGCGCGACGATTTTCGGGAAGAACGCGCCGTCGCAGGCCGAGGGCCCGCGGCTGCTGAACGCGCTGACCGCGTTCGCCGCATCGACCGAACCGACGCTGGTCACGCGCAGGTTGTTCGCGGGACTGACGCTGGTGGCCGGGTTCGGCCCGAAGTTGCCGGCCGAGTAGACCACTGCGATGTCGGCGGCGCGCAGCGCGTCGATGTCGGCCTGGAACTGGCTGTGGCAAACGTTTTCGCCGGCGATGTCCCAGCTGTTCAGCACCACGTCGGGCGCATCGTCGGTGGCCGGGTCGCCATCCGGATCGATCACCCACTGGTAAGCGAGGTGAATGGCGCTCTCCGAAGCCTGGTGCGCGTCGTTGAAGATCTTGGCGGCGATCCATTTCGCATCCGGCGCCACGCCGATCGCCGTGCCGCCGGCCGAGCCGCCGACCGCGAGGCCCAGCACCTGCGTGCCGTGGCCATCGGCGTCGTGCGGCGTCGCATGCACGCCGTAGGGGTCGTACCAGCTGTTCGCGCCACCACGATAGGCGGGCGCGAGATCGGGATGCGCGCCGTCGACGCCGGTGTCGAGGCTGGCGACCACGGCGCCGGCGCCGCTCAGGCCCTGCGCCCACAGCGCCGGCGCGCCGAGCGCAGCGATGTTCCACTCGGGAACGCCGGCGACCGCGGCTTTCGGCGGCGGCACGGTGACCACGCCGTCCAGATGCACCTCGAGCACGCGCGGATCGGCGATCAGCTTCCACACCAGTTCGCGGCTGGCGCGCAACGCAATCGAGTGGCTAAGCCAGAGCTGGCGGACATGCGACGCGCCCGCCGACTGCGCCTCGCGCACCAGGTCCTGGCTGTCGCCGGCCGCGCTGTCGCGGAGCGTGCGCAGCAATTGTTCGCGCCGCACCGCCCGTCGCACGCGTTGCGCGCCGCCTGCATCCTCGCCTGCCGCCACTGCGGCCTTGCGGAATCTCGGCGGTTGGAAACTCGGTTCATAACGGACGATCACCGGAATGCTCTCGCCGGGCGCCGCTGCGTCGAGCGCCGCCTGCAATTCGACGCCGGCGCTGCCGGCCCGCGCACACGCGGCTGCGAGCAGCAACGCCAGCGAGCAAGCGGCTGCGGCGCGTACCGCCACGGCTATTGCACCAGCAGGTTGGGATAGACGAGCTCGCCGAGCTCCGCACGCACGCGGGCGCCGGGCGCGATGCGCGCCGTATTGACGAACAGCACGAAATAACTGCGGCCGCTGCGCTGCTGGCCCTGGGTCTGCCGCAGCGAGCCGAGCTTGGCGGTGGTCGGCACCGACATCTCGATGCCGGTGCGCTCGTCGATGAGCTTCGGCCGGATCTTCGGCCCGAGCGCACGCTGCGCGCGCGCCGGATCGATCACGCGGTAGCGCAGGTCGATCAGCCTGCCGGCGGCCGACATATGCACCGACTCGATGGCCAGCACCGGACCGGTGTACGCCGGCGCGGCTGGCGTTGCCGCGTCACCGACCGCACTATGTAAGCTGGCCACCAATGCGCCGATGGCAGCGACCGAAGTCGCCGCCATCGCGTGGGATCGTCGTAGCGTGCGTGGGTGTCTCAATTGCACTCCCCGGCCACGGGTGCTCAGGCCGTACTCATTGGATCACCAACGGCACGCTGGTGGCGGCGGGCAACCCAATGGCCTGGATGCGCACGCGGCTGCCCGCTTCCGGCGTCGCGCCGGTGCTGTTGGCCACGTTGAAGCTCCACGTCCTCGGCGCGGCGCCCACGCCGATGCGCGCGGTCGCGATCAGCGTGCCGCCCGCGGTCTGGCCGGGCGCCATCAGGTAGAAGCCCAGCAATCGGCCGGCCGGCATCGTGCTCGCGCCATTGGCGGAGAACCGGTTCAGCGCGGTGTTGAACACCACGCCGCCGTTGGCAATCTGGAATGCGCCATTGTTGAGGTTGACCGTGACCGTGGCGATATTGCTGAGCGCGCCGCTCGGGTCACGCGCCTGGTACGTGAACGTCACCGTGCCGGTCACGCCGACCGTCGCGATGCTGAAGCCGCCGTTGGCGTTGAGCACCACCGTGGCATTGGCGGGCTGGCTGACCAGCACCGCGACCAGTGCATCGCCGTCGACGTCACTATCGTTGGCCAGTACGCCAGGCGCCGCCACGGTCGTGGTCGCATCATCGGCGATCGTGAACGAATCATTCCTCGCGACCGGCGGATCGTTCACCGGCGTCACGGTGACGCGCACGGTCGCGGTCGCCGACTTCGGCGCGCCCTGCGAGGGCACGTCGGTGATCGTGTACGTGAACGTCGCCACGCCGTTGAAGTTCGCGTTCGGCGTGAACACCAGCCGCGTGTGCGCCGGATCGGTGGTATCGGCGGCCACGGTGCCATTGGCCGAGGCCGTGAAGCCGCTGACATTGATCGGGTCATTGGCCGGATCGGAATCATTGGCGAGCACGTCGATCGTCACGCTGCCGCTGTCCTCGGCCATCGTCGCCGTGTCATCGAGCGCCTGCGGCGACAGGTTGGCGGTCACCAGCAGCGTCACCGTCGCGGGCGCGGCGCTGTTGGCGGTGCCGTCATTGGCGTAGTACTGGAAACTATCGGGGCCTTCGTAGCCGGCCGGCGCGGTGTAGGCCGCGGTACCGCCGGAGGGCGTCCAGCTGGCGCCGGCAAGGCCGGTGTCGCCGGCGCCGGTGGCCGCGACCACCAGCGCATCACCGTCGACATCGGTGTCGTTGGCGACCAGCGGCGGCAGGAGCGTCGTCGTGCCGACCAGCACTTCGTAGGCACCGTCGTCGTTCGCGACCGGCAGGTCGTTGACCGCGCCGACATCGATCGTCACCAGCGTCGGCGCGCTGTTGGCCAGGCCGTTGCTGGCGCGGTACTGGAAGGCGTCCGGGCCGTTGTAGTTGGCGGCCGGCGTGTAGACGAAGCCGCCGTCGGCGTGCAGCTCGAGCAGGCCGTGCGCCGGACCCGCGCCCGCGACCAGCGCGACCGTCGTGCACGGCTGGAGCGGCGTGACATCCTGCGTGCAGGGATCGTTCGCCAACACGCCATCGGGCGGCGGTGGCGCGGCCGGGATCGTCAGCACCGTGTCCTCGGTGGCCGCATAGTTGTCAGGCAGCGTCAGCGGCACGGGTGGCGCCGGCCCCACCAGCAGGTTGAGCAGCATGCCGCTCGCCGCGCCGGCCGGAGTCGTACCGGTGGCGGCAATCGCCGGCGATGAATTGGCGAGCTGCCGACGACGGTCGAGCAGGTGATAGTTGCCCTCGGCGCCGAGCGTCCAGATCGCTTCCAGTCCCTTGCCCGCGGCCAGCAGCGTCGAGTGCTGCGCGTGGCCATGGAGCGAGGCATCGAGCGCGCTGCCATCCTCGCCGATCAGCGTGAACTCGCCTTCCGGCAGCGTCACGCTGTGGCTTTCAATGCCGGCGTTCAGCAGTCGCAGCAGCACGCGATCGCCGGTCTGGCCCGCCATGCGCGTGTCGCGCGAGCTGAAGGCGATGCCTTCGGCCTGGCCGTCGACGAAGAAGTACTGCGGTTCGTAGAAGATCGTGCTGGTGCGCGCGCCGGCCGCGCCGTCGCCGTAGGAATCATCGGCGACGCTCGCGTGCAGCGCCGGGTCGAGCTCGCTGTAGATCGCGACGATTTCCTTGTTGAAGTCGGCGCCGCCGACGCCCGCGTAGGCGCAGCGCGGCGTGCAGGCGCCGCTCGCCGCCGCTTCGACGACCACGCCGCCGTACAGGCCCATCTGCACCTGCACCGCCGGATGCGTGCCGCTCTGGTACACGTAACTGCCGGCGCGCGGCGCGGCCCAGCAGTAGCTGCCGATTTCGCCGTTCGGCACCTCGGCGGTGAACGAGCGCAGTCGCCCGGTCGCGCCCGCGACGGGCGCGGGCGTGCCGCTGCCACATTCGGCGCCGAGCGCGAAGCTTGGCGGCGCCAGCCCGGCGATCTGGATCGAGGTCGGCACCGCGATATTGTCCGTGCCGGTTCCGTAGGCATCGACGTGGCTCAAGTGGATCGCCGTCCGCGTGCCGCCGACATCGCGCACCAGGTTGTTCTTCAGGTGCACGTTGAGCGATTCGCCGGCCGGCACGCGCAGCAGCGGTCCGGGAGCAGCGGCCACGCAGGCCGTGAACGACGCGTCGGGGCAGGAGGCGTACTCCCACATCGTCACGGTCTCGATGCCGCCGGCGGCGGTCGCGACCGTTCGCGTCGTCTCCTGCGCCTGCAGGTAGAAATCGGCGGCGGCGAGCGGCGCTGCGGCCACGAGCCAGGTGGCCGCGATGGCGAGGCCCGAGAGAGCTGTGCGTACACGCTTGTTCATTTTGCTGGTCCTCTGCGCAATCACTCGATCACGGCGCCCGAGTCGGCGGCCTGTACGATCATCATGGTCATCATGCCGCCCGGGAAAATGTCGTCGTTGGTCAGCTCGCGCTCGGTGTGCGAGTGCCACATGAAGCTGAAGCCGCCGGCGGGATTGAGGCCACCCTGGAGCGGTGGCAACGGATTGACGACGCCGAGGTACTGGCTCCCGCTCCACAGGCCGCCGAACTGCAGCTGCTGCTGCTCCGGCAGCGTCACCGGGAAAGGCTTGCAGTGCGAGATGGGATCCTCGTACGGCAGCCGCGGGCCGCAGGCGGCGCCAGTGCCCGAGTGGCCGGGCCGATCGCCGTACACATCCCAGTTCAGCAGCTTGCCGGTCCAGGTGAAGATCGCATCGTAGGTGCTGCCGGGCACCGTCTGGATGGTGAAGTTCGACACGGCCTGGTCCGGCAGGCGGCGGTTCTTCGACACCAGGTCGGGTATGCCGGCGTCATCCGGATAGGCGACGGAACTGCCGTCGATGCTCTCGAGCACGCGCGCGTCGCGCGCGATCATCCACGCATTGTTGCCGTGGTGATGGAACGGATGCAGGTCGCGGCCCGCGGCCACGAGGCGCATCAGCACGCGATCGCCCGGATGCATCTGCGGCAGCGCGTTGTAGGGCTGGCGCGGCAGCCACGCGGCCTGCTGCTCGATCATCGTGTCGGGCCCGTTGCGGCCGTTGATGAACCAGAGCGTCTGCTTGAGATTCGCCGCATTCGGGCGCGCCACCGTGGCCGGATTGCGCACCGCGTCTTCCATCGCCTCGTGAAACGCGCGGTCCATCTCGGACAGCACGAACAGGTATTCGACGTCGTAGGCGGTGGCCGCTGCGCCGGTGATGCCGTAGGCGCGGCGATTGACGTCGTGCGACTCATAGGAACCGTCGACGAATCCACCCGGCCGCACGATCAGCGCGCCGAACAGGCCCATCTCCACCTGCACCTCGGGCTGCGTGCCGCTGTGGTACTGGTAGGTGCCGGCGTGGTGCGCGATGAAACTGTAGGTCGCGCTGCCGGTCAGCGCGGCGGCCTCGCTGGTCAGCAGCCCCGCGCCGCCGTCGCCGCTGGCGGTCGCGATGCCCTGCCCGGGGAACAGCAGCGAGACCGCATCCGGCAGCTGGTTGTGCAGCGTGACCTGCACCGTATCGCCCTCGCAGACGATCAGCGTCGGGCCCGGGTACTGCATCGCGTCGCTGTCGGGCGTCGCGCCGACATCGGTGCTCAGGCCCCAGCTGTAGAGCGTGTTGCCATCGCCGAGCGTGATGTGGCCGGCGCGCGCCGCCAGGTCGAAAACGCGCGTCGCGCCGGTGCTCGCGCCCGGCGCCACCGCCGGACAGCTGGCCGGCGCATCGGTCGCCGGTGTTGCGCTGATTCCTGTGACCTTCGCAACCGCGAACGGGGCGCAGGCCAGCGCCAGCGGCGCGAACAGCATGACAACGGCACTCTGGTTGGTCTTCATTCTCGTGTACTCCCCGGCCTTCACTTGATGACGATCGTCGTCAACATGCCGCCGAAATCCTGCGCTCCGTTGCTGAGTTCGTTCAGGTTCGTCGAATAGAGCAGGTACGTGCCCGGCGCGACGCCGGTGGTGTCGATCAGCACGTCCGCGGACTCGCCGCCACCGAGCGTCACCGAGGTGGTGCTGTAGTACAGCGGCTTGGTGCCATCCGGCCCGCGCAGGATGTGCGCGCCGGTGCCGACCACCTTCATCCGCAGTCCGCCGGTGGTGCCGAGCGTGAAGAACTGCGTGACGTCCAGGTTGCTGATGCGCAGCAGGATGCGTTCCCCGGCCGTCGCGGTGACGATCGAGTCGTGCTGCTGCGAGGATTCGCTGGCGCTGACCACGCCCGAGCTCTCCTTGTCGCCGCCGCTTGCGACCGGCACGCCGGTCATCGGATCGTTGTCATCCGGGTACAGCACCGTGTCCGGGTAGCCGCGGCCGTTGAGCATCGGGTAGTCGTCGCGCATGTTGGCGAACGGGAGCGGTTGCACGCCCAGGTGTTCCTTGTGGAACTCGGAATCGAAGCCGCCGATCTGGATCGCCTTCATGACGTCGTACCCGGTCGAGCCGTCGCCGTCGTTGTAGACGAAGGCGCTGTAGCTCTTGCCGTTGCTGGCGTCGGTCTTCGTGGTGCCGTCCTGCGCCGGCGTCACGAACAGGTTGCCGAGCATGCCCATCTGCATGTGCTCGGCCGCCTCCACGTGGCAGTGGTACATGTAGGTGCCCGGATCCATCGTCCGGTAGTAGTAGGTGAAGCTGAAGCCCATGCTGATCGCGACGCTCGACTCGGGCACGCCGTCGAACACCGAGCCCGCGTTCGGGAAGCCGTGGAAGTGCACGCTGTGCGGGTCGAACAGGTCGGGGCGCTTCAGCATGCCGACGTTGGTGAGCGTCAGGTACACCTCGTCGCCTTCCTTGAATTCCAGCGTCGGCGCCGGGAAGTGCGCGTTGAGGATGCCCTTGTCGATCGCCTGGTTGGCGGGCGTGCCGGTCACGTCGTTGAACCCGAAGGTGTACAACTCGGTGCCGTCGCCCATCACCGCGAAGCCGTCGCCCGCGGCCAGGTGCCTGCACACCGCGCGCGGATGCGCCGGATCGGGCGTGTCGATCACCGCGTCGCTGTTGCGGTCGCCCGGACACTGCACGTAGGCGGTGTTGTGCACGTCGTTGGCGGCCCCCGACAGCACCGGCACGGCCAGCAGCTGGAACTGCGCTCCGCCGTTCGTGTTCTGCGCGGTGATGGTGACGGTGTCGCCATCGATGAACGTCGGCCCGCCGCTGCGCGTGAACTCGCCGTTCGCCGGCCAGTGCCCGCCGCTCACCATCGGCCGCGTGGCGAACGTCGTGATGTTCGGGTTGCCCTGGCCCGGGCCGGCGCGATCGCGCACGATCTGGATGCGCCGGCCGTCGGTCGTGCCCAGGCCGCTGAACGTCCACGCGCCGTTGATGTAGCGCGCGGTGGTGACGGCGATTTCGCGCCGCAGCTCCACCGTCGCCCCGGCCGGCGACGCCGTGCTGCCGTACCAGTTCACGCCGTCGTTGCTCACCTGGTAGGTGAACGAAGTCGTGCCGACCCAATCGGCGTTCGGGATGAACTGCACCGAACCGTCGGCGCCGAGCGTCAGCTTGCCATTGGCCGTGGTGCCGTCGTTCACCAGGCGCGCCATCAGCGGGAAGTCCGGCTGTCCCTGCGTCGTGCTGTTGTTCGGGTTCGAGTCGTTGGCCAGCACGCCGGGCGCGGCCAGCGTGTAGATGCCGGTGGTGTTCACCTGCAGAGCCTGGTTGGCCTGCGGTCCGTTGCTGCCCGCGTTGTTGACCGCGACCGGCGCGCCCTGGTTACGGCGCAGCGTCAGCGTGAAGCTCCGCGCCGCGCAGTTCGTGGCCGGGCAGCTGTTGTTGTTGCCCGCGAAGCTCGCGTCCGTCACCTGCACGGTGTAAGTGCAGCTGCGCTGCGTGTTGCCGTTGCCGGTGCAACCCGCGGTGGCCGGGAAATTGTTGTTCGGCCAGCTGACCACCGGACTCCAGCTGATCACGCCGGTGTCGGCATTGATGCTGAGGTTGGCCGGCAGCGTGAGCGAAGCGCCGGTGCCGCTGCCACTGAGCAGCCGGAAGCGCAACTGGTCGCCATTCGCATCGCTCGCCAGCGCCTGGTAGCCGTAGACGTTGGCGGCGCCGGTGCGGCTGGCCAGCAGCGTCTGGTTGGGAATCGGCTCGAGCACGGGTGCAGCGGGAGCCGCGGCCTGCCGCGTGGCGTAGTACTCGTCCGCGCCGCGGTCCGCCGCATTGGCGGCGGTGCGGGCGCGCGGTTCGCCGTCGATGTCGTTGGCGGGCGCGGCGCTGTTGCCGCTGCACTGGGCCGGCGGATTGACGCCGGTGCAGACGGTCGCGTTGATGATCGAGTTCGGCGTCGTCGCCGTCAGGTGGTAGTTGCTGGCGGTCTCCGCCGTGACGACGCCGCCGGCACCGACCGTCTCGGCGAGCACCAGCGACAGCGGGCCATAGTGCACGTCGATGAAGTTGCCGCCCTCGTCGGTCGCGGCGGCCACGACCGGCGCGGCCTGCAGGTTGACGAGCGTCGTGCCCTCGGGCGGAATGCTGGTGCCCGGAATCGGCACGCCGTTCACGTCGAGCGCGAACACCGGCGGACTGTTCCAGTACGGTGCGGCGAATGCGCTGGCTTCGAAGCCGCCGCCGCTCGAGGTCGGCGTCGGGTCGATACAGGTATTGCCGCGCGGGGCGTTGCCGTTGCCGGCGCCGCAATAGGCCGGCAGCCCGGCGCCGAGCAGCACGTTGCTGCTGCCGAGCAGGCTGTTGCGAATGCCGCCGGGGTTGTTGCCGCCGCCATTCGGGTAGAGCACCGTGCCGCCGAGATCGGCGAAGCTTGCGGCGCCCGCGCCGCCCGCGGGCAGCAGCGCGCCGATGCCGTTGGTCACCTGCCAGTAGAACGAGCGGTTGCCGATGATGATGTTGTTGCGGAATGCAGTGACGCTGCTGTTGATGTCCGCCCACACGCCCGCGGTCTGCGGGCAGGAGCGCACCGAGGGCACCGCGGTCGCGCAGCCGCCGAAGGCCAGCGCCGCGGTCGCAGTGCTGTCGTTGTTGACGATCGTGTTGTTGTTGAGCTCGACGCGGCGCGCGTTGTCGAGCGCGATGCCGCCGCCTGCGAGGCCGGCGACGTTGTTGGTCACCATGTTGTTGACCACGCTGACCAGCGCGGTGCCGTTGCTGCCGCCGCCGGTGATGAACTGCAGCGCGATGCCGCCGCCGTTCGCCGAGCCGGCGTTGTTGCCGTGTACGACGTTGCGCTCGATGCGCACGCTGCCCGAGCCCGGCGTGGCGCCACCCGCGGCCGGCGCGACGCCTGCCACGTAGATGCCGCCGCCGTTGCCGCCGG
>JAFEDW010000440.1 GCA_018241455.1 Pseudomonadota bacterium
AGCGACACCAGCACGCCGAGCGCCACCAGCATGGCGGCATAGGGCAGCGCCTGGGTAACGCTCTGCGATACGTTTGAACCGGAGTCGCTCTCGCCGACGCGCATCTGCGCGCGGCCCGCCGCGGCCAGCGGCACGTAGCAGGCGACATACAGCACGTCCTGCAGGTCGCCCGGCAGGTAGTGACCGGTGATCTTGGCGACCGACCACATGACATCGCCGAGCAGCATGGTCGTGAAGCCGAGCGAGAGCAGCAGCGGTACGTTGCGCGCGCCGCGCGTGCCGGTGCCGGCCAGCAGCAGCACGCCGAGCGCCAGCACCAGCACGCAATTGAGCGCGATGTACAGCTGGCTGAGCGTGTACTTGAGCATGTCGAGTTCGGTGCTGCTCGCCGCCGGCCGGATGATCAGGAACCAGAAGAAAGCGCCGAAGCCGGCCACCAGCACGGTCGCGTCGAGCAGGAACTGCGGCCAGCGGATCTTCACCGCCGCAGCCCGGATCATCAGCGCGACGGCGGTCATGAAGAACGGGAAGAACGCCAGATAGAAGAAGTCCGCGCTGCCCGGGAACGGATCGACCCCATGGAGCCACGAGGTGACGCCGATCATCGTGCCGATCACGTACAAGCCCAGCGCTGTGGCCAGACAGGCCCAGGCCCGGCGCAGCGTGCCGGGCGGCAGGCGCAGGGCCGTCGTGATCGTGACGATCACCGCGATCATGCTGGCGGGCGTGTCGGCCAGCAGGCCGACGTAATGGCGGACGGTTTCGCCGCCCGCGCCCGTGAGCATCCAGACCGCGCAGACGATCACATAGAACACAAGCCCGGTGCAGAGCCTGTCAATCCAGACCGGTGATGTCCCGGACTCTTGCTTGTTCACTTGACCCGCCGTAGCCGCGATCCGTACGTGTTGACGCCACGTTACAGAATGCGTTGCGCGCCCGACCCAAGGCAAGGCAACGCGCGGCAGGATGCGATGCAGGTCTCGTTATGCCGCCGCCCGAAATGTGAACGGCGGCACGCTGGCGTTCAGCGCTTTTTCAGGCCGATGTCCTCGTAGAAAGGATCGTAGCTGACCTCGCGGCCGAGGAAGCGCTTCAGCAAGACATCGGGCTCTTCGGAACCGCCGGGCACCAGGATCATCTGCCGGTAACGCTGGCCGATCGCGGGATTGTCGAGTCCGGCTTCCTGGAATTTGCTGAACATGTCCTGCGCATACACCTTCGACCACAGGTAGCCGTAGTAACCCGCGTCATAGCCGGCCATCAGGTGGTTGAATCCCGCCTCGGGGTAGGTGCCGGGGATCTCGGGAAATACGGTCAACGCCGCCTTGAGCTTGAACCACAGCGCAGTCGGTTCTGGCTTGCCCGGCAGGCTGTGCAACTGCAGGTCGTACGCGGCATAGAACGCCTGCGTGCCCCAGGTGACGCCGTCGGCGACATGACGGGCCGCGATCATGCTGGCGATCAGGTCATCGGGAAGTGGTTCACCACTGCCGACATGGGCGGAGATCTGCTTCAGTACCGCGGGCTGCCACATCCAGTTCTCGAGCATCTGCGACGGGGCCTCGCCGAAATCGCCGCGCACCGCGATGCCGTACAGCGAAGCGTAGCGCGTGTGCGACAACGTCTCGTGCATGACGTGGCCGAATTCGTGGAAGAACACGAC
>JAFEDW010000441.1 GCA_018241455.1 Pseudomonadota bacterium
CGCCGATGACGCCTTCGACGGTCGCGATCGTCGGATCAATGCGGAACAGGCTGCTCTGTTCCATGAACGAGATCGACTCGGTGCCGTAGATCGGCGCGCCATTGATCTCGTAGGTGACATGCGGCGCATCGCCCGCCTCGGGAAAGCCAATCACATTGATATTCGCGCCGGCCACGCCGCCGGAACTCTCGACCCACACACCGGGCATGTGGGAGAGCAGTTCCGCGCTGCTCTTCGGCGAGAGATTCTCGATCTCGTCCGCCTTGATCGTGGTGATCGTGTAGGCGGCTTCCTGCTTGCGCAACGCTGCGCCGCCGGCGGTACCGGTAACGATCACTTCTTCGAGTGGTTCAGCCGATGCGGCGGCTGGATCCTGCGCCTCCTGTCCGTGCGCGGCGGTGCCCGTGAGCACACTTCCGGCGAATGCCAGGTAGCTCCCGAGCCTCCCCAGCCAATGACGTCGCTTCATTGCATTGCTCCTTGCGGTGTCGCGGTCGATGCCCGGCTCCGCCGATGCGGCAGCCGTCCCATGCACCACGCCCGCTTCCGCGGTGGAGACAACGGTTCGGTCAATTGCGACGCTCGATGTGCCCAGCTGGCTGTAGCCGAGTCCGGTGCCTTCGAGCAGCCGGCCCAGGCCTTCGCGCAGCGTGAAATCGCCATGCAAAGCCGCGCAACTGCGCCCATCGATGATGTCACTGGAATACACCAGCGTGACATCCGCCTGGCGTGCGAAGCGGTTCAGTGCCTCGCGCGCCGGTTGCGCGTCGATGTCGAAGTGATGCAAAGCGTCCCCTGCGCCAGCCGCATGCGCGACCAGCGTGCAGGGCAGCAAGCAGCACAGCCACACCACCCATTGCGATGCACGTCGCAAGCGTCTGTGAACCGAACCCTCCCCCTGTCGGGCATTGGTGCCTTCCCGCGCCGGCATTGCGCCGCGCCGCGGTCTGGGGAATACGACGATTGGACGCGGGAAATCCGCCATTCGATGTGTGCTGAATCGCCGCACGCCCTGATCGGGACGCGCGCCGCTCAACGCCTTGCGTCGATGTAGATGGCGCCCGTGGCGTCGGTGCGCACGCTGACAGGCAGCGCTGCCTGCAGCGCCGCCAGGAATCCATTGAGATCATCGGTGCGAAAACGGCCGCCGAAGCGCATCGCGGCGACGCGTCGGTCCGTGATGACGAGACGCGCGTCGGTATAGCGGCCGATTTCGGCGACCGCTTCCGACAAGGGTTCGCCATCGAACATCACGGCGCCCTCGCGCCAGGCCAACTGATGGTCGGTGCGCACCGGCGTGACCGAGACGACCGTGAAACCGGCGTCGCCGCTCGAGAGTTGCTGGCCTGCCGACAACACGCGTGCCGGTGGAGATGGCGGCGCACTCGCGCCCGGCGTCGGCGTTGTTGCCGAAGCGATGGCCGGCACCACCTCGACGCGGCCCTCATCGACGAGCACGTCGACGTGATTGCCGGCGAGCACGTGCACGTCGAATTGCGTGCCGACCGCGCGCACGATCGCGTCGCCGGCATGCACGAGGAACGGGCGCGCGCGATCGTGGGCCACCTGGAAATGTGCCTCGCCCTTGCGCAGGTACAGGTCGCGCTCGTTGCGGCGCAGGTCGTAGGCCACGATGCTGTTGGTGTTCAGCAGGATCACTG
>JAFEDW010000442.1 GCA_018241455.1 Pseudomonadota bacterium
CAAGTGACAGATCGCCCAGCAGGCCCTTCTCGTCGAACACGAATGCCAGCACCGGTCGCCGCAGCGTCTCCGTGTCGTAGGCGACGCTGGCGCCCTTCGAGGCCACGACGACACCGGCATCGGCGCCGATCGTCCAGCCCTTGCTGTCCTCGAAGTTGTTGCGCGCTTCCCGGGTCATGAACAGCACGACCTCGGAATGCTCGGCGACGCCGAGCGTCGCGCCCACCGAGGCGCCGCTCTCCTCGTAGTACTTGACCAGCTTGCCCTTGACCAATAGCGCGCCTTCGCCATGCAAGCCGCCCACACCGACGCCCGCCTTCGTGACATGCGGGAACACCAGCACTGCTTCGGCCTTGTCGACCAGTTCGCGGTTGCCGGTGTGTTGCGCGTAGAACGATTGCAATGTCGCCCGCACGCCGGCGTCGATCTCGGCGGGGCTCATAGCCGACGCCCACCCGCTCCACGACAGGGCAAGCCCGACCAGGGCAGTGTTGATCAGCCATTTCGTATGTCGATTCATTTCTGCAACCTCCATCGGCCGGATATTTCGGCATGGAGATGCTCGCACCGCGTGCCGCGCCAGCCCATCGGCCAATGGAGTGAGTCGTTGCAGGAATTGGCCTACAAGTGGCGCCCCGGCACATCCTGAAGCGGGCTTAAGGCGCCACTGCCTGGCTTGGCGGCCGGATGGAACCGTGAAGGCCTTGGTTGCAATCGAGGGACCGCATCATGAGGACCACGCTGCTGTCGCTCGCGCTGCTGCCGATCACCGCGTTCACGCAGGATCCATTCGAAGTCACCTGGAGGGCGCGGAGGGATTCAGACAACACAACGGGCGCACCCGGTGTACTCGAACACAAGGACGGAACTTTCTCCCGCAGGAGTTTGCGTGCCGCGGTACCCGATCAGGACCGACGGCGCCGGCGTCCTACTGACTGGTGTAGGCGCGGAACGTCTCGAGGTACATCTCGATGTCGAAGTCGTCCAGGATCCCGCTGGCGTCCAGATCAGCCTTCTGGTCGTAGCGGGTCGGCGGCGTGAGCCACCAGAACGAGGATCCGTATGCCAGGGCGATGTTGCCCAGGTCCATGGCATCCACTTCGGTGTCGTCGTTCACGTCGATGTCCACGTTGGCGACCAGGCCACGGGCGTGTTCGAGCGGATCCGCCTGGCTCTTCACCTCCACCGGATAGTAGCCGTAGATGCGCTTGCTGGCCGTGTACCGGCCATCGGCGCTGATCTGGCCCCCGCCATCGACGGACCAGCTGACGGCCTGGTCGGAAGTGTTGAGCACCTGGACCGGCAACACGGGATCCGGCGTGGTCTGGCCCGCTGGCACGAACCGGATCAGGTTCGGGAACAGCCCGGAGTTGTAGCCATCGAAGTAAGGCGATTGGACGTCAATGCGCACCTCTGGCCTCGGCGGCTGGCCATGCGCAGGACCCACATTGATGGCGGCGAAGGCATTTTCCACCGCCGCATATTCCGCTGAGCTGGCGCCGTACAGGTCTGCGCAGGCCCTGAGCGTCTGCACGCGGGCATCGTGGTAATCGCTGAACGAGGTCAGGTAGGTGGTGATGGCGCGGTACCAGATGCGGGTGGCCTTGTCGTTCCCGACGCCGGCGAATCCATCCGGAAGGTACAGCGAGCGGTTCGGG
>JAFEDW010000443.1 GCA_018241455.1 Pseudomonadota bacterium
TGATGCCGAACTTCGCGGCGATGTTCTCGGCCGTGGTGCCCATGTGGTAGTTGTTGTAGGCGTCCCAGAGGCCGTCGACGATCATCGTGTCGATCAGTTTCGCATCGCCCATGCGGAAGCCGTCGCGCGAACCGGGCAGCACGTGCGGCGAGGCGCTCATGTTTTCCTGGCCGCCGGCAATCACGATGTCGGCATCGCCGCAACGGATCGCCTGCGCCGCAAGGTGCGTGGCCTTCAGGCCGCTCCCGCACACCTTGCCGACCGTCATCGCCGGCACCCGATCGGGCAAGCCGGCGCGGATCGACGCCTGGCGCGCCGGGTTCTGTCCGCAGCCCGCGGTCAGCACCTGGCCCATCAGCACTTCCGATACCTGCGCGGCGTCGATGCCGGTGCGCGCAATCAACGCCTTGATGACCTGCGCGCCGAGTTCCGCGGCCGGAACCCTGGCAATGCTGCCGCCGAACTTGCCGACCGCGGTGCGCAGCGCCGCGACGATGACAACCTCTTCCATGACCGTACTCCAGCCCCTACCGGATCAGCTCATTCTACCGATCCCACAGCAGCGCACCGCCCACTTTTTGCACGTCGGTCACGCCGGCCAGCGCCATGGTCACTTCGAGCTCGCGGCGAAGGATCGACAACGCCCGGGAGACGCCCGCCTCGCCTTCGGCGGCCAGGCCGTACAGGAAGGCCTTGCCGATCAGGCAACCGCGTGCGCCGAAAGCCAGCGCCTTCAGGACGTCCTGGCCGCTCATGACGCCGCCGTCGAACAGCACTTCGCAGCGGCCGGCGACCGCATCGACCACGCGCGGCAGCGCGGCGATCGTCGACGGCGCGCCATCGAGTTGCCGCCCGCCGTGATTGGAGACGACGATCGCGTCGGCGCCGCTGTCGAGCGCCGGGCCGGCATCGTCCGGATCGAGCACACCCTTGAGCACCAGCTTGCCGGGCCATTGCTTGCGTACCCAGGCGACATCGCGCCACGTTACGCTCGGATCGAACTGCTCGCTGATCCAGGTCGACACGTTGCGCGCGCCCTGCGAATTGGGCAGCCGGCCGACGATGTTGCCGAAATTACGCCGCTTGCCGCGCAGCATGCCCCAAATCCAGGCTGGCTTGGTGGCGATGTCGAGTGCATTGCGCAGCGTCAGGCGTGGCGGAACTGCCAGGCCATTCTTGGCGTCGCGCCGGCGCTCGCCCTGCACCTGCAGGTCGAGCGTCATGACCAGCACCGGGCACCGCGCAGCGTGCGCGCGTGCGATCAGGTCGGCGTTGAATCCGCGATCGCGCATCAGGTACAGCTGGAACCAGAATGGCGCCGCGCTTGCGCCGCGCACGTCCTCGATGGAGCCGATCGACACGGTGCTGAGGCAGAACGGAACGCCCGCGGCCGCGGCAGCCCGCGCGCCGCAGATCTCACCATCGCGGTGGAAAAGTCCGGTGAGTCCGGTCGGTGCGATGGCCAGAGGCATGGAGGATGCCTGCCCCGCCAGCGTCGTCGCGGTCGAGAGCCTGGAGACGTCGACCATGACACGCTGGCGCAGCCGCACCGCATCGAGATCGCTCCGGTTGCGCCGTAGCGTCAGCTCATCGTACGAGCCGCGATCGACGTAGTCGAACAGCGCCCGCGGCACGCGCTTGCGCGCCGCC
>JAFEDW010000444.1 GCA_018241455.1 Pseudomonadota bacterium
GAACAGCATGATCGTGCCGAGCCAAGCGCCGGTGCCAATGACCAGGCCGTACAGGTCTTCGCCAAAGTGGCCGAACGTGAAGGCATTGACGAAGTTGGCGCCGCGCACCAGGTAGGCGGCACCGGTCAGCCAGGTGGCCAGCGCCGCCCAGCGAAACCACAGCAGCGCGCGCGGCGCGACGTACTTGCTGATGCCCGCGCCGCCCGGTCCGCCCTTGTCGGCGGCCGCGGCGCCGAGCGCCGGCACCTGCACGACGTTGAAATACCACAGCAGGCCGATCCACATGACGCCCGACAGGATGTGCAGCCAGCGGATCAGGCCCATTTCGTTGAACGCACTCTGCGGGATGGCGATCGTGATGACCGCCGCCACGATGACGCCGGCGATGATGGATCCGCGCACGGAATTCAGTGGGTTCATGTCGTGTGCCTCGTTATGACGTTATGTCGTTGTTCTGCATGGCGCGATTGATCGTCGCCGTGTTTGAAGAATAGGGCAGCGACCCCCATAATTCAACGCTGGTATGGCAGGAGCCGCGATGAGCCCTAAGGCGCTACGCACTTTGGCGGTGCTGGCCAGCGCATCGCTGGCCGGATGCGTGGCCGCGGTCATCGGCCATGCGCCGAACAGCGGCACGGCCGGCGACAGCCGCGCCCGCGCGGCGGTCGCACCCGATGCGGCGCTGGTGACGGCGGTGCGCGCGAAGCTGAACGCCAATGCCAAGCTGCGCATTGCGCCGATCACGGTCAATGCCGCGGGTGGCACGGTGTTGCTCAGCGGTTCGGTGGCGAATGCGGCGCAGCGCGCGGCGGCAGAACGGGCTGCGCGCTCGGTCGCCGGCGTCGTCGCGGTGAACAATCAACTCGAGGTGAACTAAGTCATGGATGTCAGCGAGCGGATCAGCAAGGAACTCAACAGCGCGCCGGTGGTGCTGTTCATGAAGGGCACGCCGGATTTTCCGCAATGCGGATTCTCGGCGCAGACCGCGGGCGCGCTGCGCAAGCTCGGCGCGAAATTCCACAGCGTCAACATATTCGATGACCCGGAGCTGCGCGAGGCGCTGAAGAAGCACTCGAACTGGCCGACCTACCCGCAGCTGTACGTCAAGGGCGAGCTGGTCGGCGGTTGCGACATCGCGATGGAGATGTACCGGAGCGGTGAGCTGAAGCAGCTGTTGGCCGACGCCGGCGCGATCCTCGCCGCCAGCGCCTGAGCTCAAACCTCGCTGTCGCCGTCGGATTCGAGCTCGGCGGCCTCGCCGGCGCTCTCGAACCAACCCAGTTCGCGGGCGCGGTTCTCGGCCCACTGGAAGCTCCCCGCCAGTTCGTTGCAGATCGTGCAGAACAGCTCGGCGGTGCGCTCGGCGTCATAGCTTGCTGAATGCGCCGAGGCGCTGTCCCAGCCCAGGCCCGCGATCGTGGCCGCCTTTGCCAGCACCGTCTGGCCGAGCGCGGCGCCGGCCAGCGTCGCGGTGTCGAAGCTCGAGAACGGATGGAACGGGCTGCGCTTGACCGCGGTGCGCGCCAGCGCGGCGTTGAGGAACGACAGGTCGAACCAGGCGTTGTGCCCGACCAGGATCGCGCGCTTGCAGCCCGCGCGCTGCATGCCGGCGCGCACTTCCTTGAAGATGCGCTGCAGCGCTTCGCGCT
>JAFEDW010000445.1 GCA_018241455.1 Pseudomonadota bacterium
TCCGGCTGCCAGCGCCGGGCGCACGGCGTTGTCGAGGTGCACGGCGCGCGCCGAGAACATCAGCAACGTCTCGGCGGTGGGGTTGAGCGTCTCACCGCCACGGCGCAGCAGCAGTTCGCGCAGCGCTTCGGCGAGCGGCGTGCCGCCCGGCTCGCGCGTCAGCAGCACTCGCGCGCCGCGCCGTTCCAGTTCAACCTGCAGCGCCGCGGCCACGCTCGACTTGCCGGCGCCTTCGATGCCTTCGAGCGTGATGAACTGCGCGACGTTCATTGCCTGCCGCCGGTGATCGCGGCATCGGGCACGGCCCCGGTGCGCTTCAGGAACTCGCGCAGCGCGGCCACGTGTTCGGCGTAGGTGGCCGAGAAGTGGTGGCTCCCATCCCCTAAGCCGGTGGCTACGAAATACAGGGCCTTGCTCGCGGCCGGATGCAGCACGGCGTGTATCGAGGCACCGCCGGGCAGCGCGATCGGCGTCGGCGGCAGTCCGGTGCGCGTATAGCTGTTGTATGGACCATCCGCCTCGAGATCGCGGCGGCGCAGGTTGCCGTCATAGCGCGCGCCGAGCCCATAAATGACCGTTGGATCCGACTGCAGCCGCATCCCCAATCTCAGCCGGTTGCTGAATACGGCCGCCACCTGCGCACGTTCATCCTCGCGGCCGGTCTCCTTCTCGACGATCGAGGCGAGGATCAGCGCAGCATCGGCGCTCGTCACGCTCACGCCGGGCGCGCGCGCATCCCATTCCTGCCGCAAGCGTTCGCTCATGCGCTGCAGCGCGAGCTCATATATGTGCCGATCGCTGGTGCCGGCGGCGAAGCGATAGGTGTCGGGAAAGAAGCGCCCTTCCGCCGGCGTGCCGGCCTGCCCAAGCGCGCGCATCAGCGCGGCAGCGTCGAGATGCTGCCAATCGTGCGCCAGATCCGGGCTGGCGTTCAGCGCCGCGCGCATCTGCGCGAAGGTCCAACCCTCGACGATGGTCAACTGCGAGAGCAGCACCTGCCCGCTGTTGAGCTGCTCGAGAATCTTCTGCGCGGTGACCCCTTCCGCGAGTTCGTAGGTGCCCGCCTGCGCGCGCAAGGACACGCCGTGCAACCGCAGGTACCACTCCACCAGTCGCGGCCGGCGCACGGCGTGCACACGCGATAAATCGGCCAACACGCTGCGCAGGCTTGCGCCGGCGGGCACGACGATGCGCGTGCCGCCCGGCGCGGCCGAACGTTCGTTGATGCTCGCATCGAGCTGCTGCAGGAAGACGAGCGCGGCCGCCAGCAACGCCACGGCCAGCGCGCCCAGCACGCGCAATGCGCTAGGCTGCCGCGCCATCGATCAGCTCCTGCAGTTGCGTCAAGCGCGGGTCCACTTCGAGCCTGCGTCCTTCGTACCAGTGTACGGGCTGCGCGCCCAGGCGCACATTGCTGAGGATTATCGCCCGCGCCGCCGCCAGTTGCGCGACTGTCAGCGACATGTAGCGCACGCGCAGGCCAAGCTTCGGGGCGGCCTCCAGCAGCAGCGAGCGCATGACCCCCGCGACCCCGCACTGTTCGTCGGCCGGTGTCAGCAACTCATCGCCCTGCCAGAGAAACAGGTTGCTCATGCTGCCGCAGGCCACGTTGCCATGGGTGTCGCGCATCAGCACTTCGTGCA
>JAFEDW010000446.1 GCA_018241455.1 Pseudomonadota bacterium
ATCCGCCGCTCACCGCTCCTTGAAATCGTCCGGCACGAGCTGGTGGCGGCCGAGCAGCTTGTAGAAATCGGTGCGGTTGCGCTTCGCCAGCCGCGCCGCCTGGCTCACGTTGCCGCCCGTGATCTGCAGGATCTGCGACAGGTAGCTGCGCGTGAATTCATCGCGCGCCTCGTCGAACGAGGGCAGCTTGGCCTGCCCGCCGCCGAGCGATTGCTGCACCAGTTCCACCGGGATGATCGGCGTCTGCGCCAGCGCGCAGTTCTGGCGCACGACGTTGGCGAGTTCGCGCACGTTGCCGGGCCAGTCGCTGGTGGCCAGCAGTTCAACGGCCTCCGGGGCGTAGATCTTGCGCTGCCCGGTCTCCTTTGCCAGTTCGGCAAGGAAATGCGCGACCAGCAGCGGGATGTCCTCGCGCCGGCTCTTGAGCGGCGGCATGTCGATGTGCACGACGTTCAGGCGGTAATACAGGTCCTCGCGCAACTGGCCGCTCGCCAGCAGGGCCTGCAGGTCGCGGTTGGTGGTCGAGATGATGCGCACGTTCGGCGGCGTGTGTTCGGCGCCGGCCGGCCCGTCGGATTTTTCCTGCAATCGCTGCAGCAGGCGCAGTTGCGCGTTCATCGGCAGCGCGCCGATTTCATCCAGCAGCAGCGTGCCGCCCTCGGCCGAACGGAACAGCTCGTCGTTGAACAGGTCTTCGGCGGCGGCGCTGCAGTTGGCCAGCACGAACGGGCGCGCACGCCGCGGGCTGGCCTTGTGGATGGCGCGCGCCAGCAGTTCCTTGCCGGTGCCGCTCTCGCCGGTGATCAGCACGCGCGCATCGGTGCCCGCGACCATGTGCGCCTGGCCGAGTTTTTCCTCCATCAGCGCGCTGCGCGTGATGAGCCCGGCGCGCCAGTCCTCGGCCGTGTCGACGAAGCCGGAGATCTTCAACGCCTTGTGCACCTGCGCGAGCAATTCCTGCTTCTCGACCGGCTTGGTCAGGAACCCGAAGGCGCCCATCTGCGTCGCTTGCACGGCATCGGGAATCGTGCCGTGCGCGGTCAGCAGGATCACCTTGAGCCCGGGCCAGCGGATCTGCAGTTCCTTGAGCAGACCGATGCCGTCGAGCTGATCCATGCGCAGGTCCGAGATCACCAGGTCCGGACGAAAGCGGCTCGCTGCGGCCAGTGCCTGCGCGCCGTTCTCCATCGGTTCGACCTCGTAGTTTTCCGCCCGCAACCGGATCGTCAACAGCCGCAGCAACCCGGGATCGTCGTCGACGACGAGGATGCGTGCCTTGCGCTTCAGCGTGGTGTTCACTTCTTGCGTACCTCGGGATTGCTCTTGTGTTCGGGAAGATTGCGTTCGATGTTGGCCAGCGCCTCGAGCTTGGCCTGCGTTTCCTCGAGCAGCCGGCGCAGCCGCGCGTTCTCGTCGAGTTCCGCCTGCAGGCGGCGGTTGGCGGCCGCGTAACGATCCTGGTCGACGCTGTGGCTGGCGTTGGCCTGCAGCCGCTCGTTGTCGCCGACCAGGCCGAGCTCGCGGTCGAGCTGCGCGAGCTCGAACAGCGACAGCGCGCGTTCGACCGGCGCCAGCGTTTCCGGCTGCGCCGCCAGTTCGCGCAGCAGCGCGCGGGCGCGCGCCGGAT
>JAFEDW010000447.1 GCA_018241455.1 Pseudomonadota bacterium
CGCAGCTGCACATCTCGACCTTCGACGACGTCGTCAAGATGCTGCCCAACGTGACCTTCAGCGCCAACGGCCCGGGGCAGGGCAACATCTACATGCGCGGCCTGTCGGCGGGATTTGCCGGCAACCAATCGTCCGCGACGGTCGCGCCGATGCCGAACGTGGCCACGTATCTCGACGATCAACCGCTCAGCTTCCCGGCGCGCAACGCCGACGTGTACATGGCGGACATGGAGCGCGTCGAGGTGCTCGAAGGCCCGCAGGGCACGCTGTTCGGCGGCGGCGCCGAAGCGGGTGCGGTGCGCTACATCACCAACAAGCCGGTGCTGAACAAGACCGAGGGCAGCTTCGAGGCTTCCTACGGCACGACCGCACACGGCGATCCGAACTCGGCGATGATCGGCGTGATCAACCTGCCGATCACCGATAGCTTCGCGACGCGCATCGTGGCCTACAACGATCGGCGCGGCGGCTACATCGACAACGTCAAGAGCGATTTCACGCGCTATCCGAGCGATCCGGGGCAGGGGTACTGGGACGCAGCCTATCCGGCTTCGGCGCTCGGCCACCCGTCCGCGAACAACTCGGCCCTCTCCGGCCGCGCCCAGAATCCGACCACCTACCAGGGCCTGCGCGCCTCGTTCCTGTGGCAGATCAACGAAGACTGGAACCTGCTGGTACAGCAGTCGTACCAGAACCTCGACGCCGAGGGCCTCAACCAGCAGTATCCCTGCAGTTCGGACAGCGTGCCGAATTCAGGTTCGACGCTCGGCACCTGCAAGCCGCTCGGGCCCTGGGAAGCGACGTGGTTCAGCCCGACGTACGACAAGGACCGATACAACTCCACTGCGTGGACCTTGAACGGCAGCTTCGGTGACCTGAAGGCCGTGTACACCGGTTCGTACATGACGCGCCACATCGAGCAGAATCAGGACTACACCAACTACTCGCGCACCGCCTATGGCTTCTACTACACCTGCGCGGGCGACGGCGTCGATGCGAACGGCAACACGGTGACGGGTTCGAATATCGGCAACGGCACGCCGGGCGTGTGCTACTCGCCGGTGACCTGGTGGACCGACCGCGTGTACACCAAGCACCAGTCGCACGAGTTCCGCGTCACGACGCCGGACGACAAGCGGATTCGCGGCCTGTTTGGCGCGTTCTGGGAGAAGATGGATATCTACGACAACCAGAGTTTCGAATACAAGACTATTCCCTCGTGCGTGCCGGAATATTTCGACGCCAACTACAACCATCTCCCGACCGCGCCGGTTTGCCTTGGCAATCCGGGTCCGCTGCCGGGCACGGCTTTTACCGATCCGAACTGGCGCGATGACAATGCCGCCTACGGCCAGGATGTACACCGGCACTTCACGCAGCTGGCGTTCTTCACCTCGATCGACTTCGACATCATTCCGAAGGTGCTGACGCTGACCGCCGGCACGCGCCATTACAACTACAACGAGGGCATGTTCGGTTCGAAGTGGATCACGTCGACGAAGAATGAGAACGTACCGAACGGTGATCCGCTCGGAACCGGAAATCTGTACGGCAAGCTGATTGACGCGGACGGCCACCACTCGAGCTACAGCGGCTTCAAGAGCCGCGCCAACCTGACCTGGCAC
>JAFEDW010000448.1 GCA_018241455.1 Pseudomonadota bacterium
GGAAGAACTGCAGGTGCGGCTCGCGACCGCCGGCGTCGTCGTCGAGGAAGCACGCCTGACACACCTCGCCTATGCGCCTGAAATCGCGCCCGCCATGCTGCGCCGGCAGCAGGCCGAGGCCATGATCGCGGCGCGGCAGATCATCGTGCACAACGCCGTCGGCATGGTGCACATGGCGCTGCGCGAACTCGATGAGCAGCACATGGTGGAGCTCGACGAGGAACGCAAGGCCGCGATGGTCAGCAACCTGCTGGTCGTGCTCTGCGGCAGCAACGAGGCCTCGCCAGTCATCAATACCGGCACGCTGTACACCTGAACGTGGGCGCCGAGCAGCGCAAGAGCTTCCTGCTGCGGGTTCCACCCGACCTGTGGAAAGACCTGGAAAAGTGGGCCGCCGACGACCTGCGCAGCATCAACGCGCAGATCGAATTCCTGCTCCGCCAGGCCCTCGCCCGCCGCAAGGGCACCGACCGCCACGGCCCCACGGGCTGAGCGCGAGGCGGTTCCGCCGCGCGCCCCGCGCCGATGGCGTCCGTCGGGCACCGACGCTGCTGGAAAGCGCCAGTGCACGCGTCATTCTGGTGCTAAATGCATTGTCGGGCACCGCAGCCCGAGCGTCAGCGCGGCGCAGTGCTCTGCTTTGGTCTTCGGTGGTACAACAAGCCGTCGCGGTAGCGAGGGCAAGGTTCGCCAGTCGGGCGAAGCCCGACGGGCGTGCCCGGCAGCATTTTGCAACAGCTAAACGCGCAACAGCGCGATGCGCCAGCGTCAGTGCCCGACGTACGCCATCGGATCGATCTGCCGCCCATCCTTCAGCACTTCGAAGTGCACGTGCGGACCCGTCGAACGGCCGGTGGAGCCAACCACCGCGATCGCCTGTCCGCGCTGCACGGTATCACCGACCGAGACCATGACGCGCGAGTTGTGCGCGTAGCGCGTGACGTAGCCGTTGCCGTGATTCACTTCGACCAGCACGCCGTAGCCTTCGCGCGGCCCGGCCCACGTGACCACGCCCTGCCCCACGGCCAGCACGTCGGTGCCGGCGTCGCTGGCGAAATCGAGGCCCTTGTGGAACGCCTCTTCACCGTTGAACGGATCCATGCGCTCGCCGAAATACGACGAGATGTAGCCGGCCAGCACCGGCTTGCCGGTCGGGCGGATCTCGGCCGACAGCTGGTGGCCGAGCAGCACGTACTCGAGCGCCGAGAACTGCGTGGTGCGGAAATCGAGCCGGCGGTCGAACTGGTCGATCATCGCCGACAGGTCAGGCACCTGCGCGCCGCGTCCGCTGCCCGCCTCGGGACCGCCGATCGCCGGGTCGTGGTCGAAATCGAATTCGCGGCTGCTCAGGTTCGCGACCTGCGTCAGGCGCTTGCCGAGCGAATCGAGCCGGATCATGTGCGCATCGAGCATGCCGAGCTTAATCGCCAGTCCGTCGATGCGCTGCTGCAGGCGCACCTTGAGTTCGGCCAGTTCGGCGCGTTCCTGCGATATGGCCGCGGGCCCGCTGAGTTCGCCGAGGCTGACGCCGGTGAGGCCCACTTTCACGCCCGTGGCGAACACGCCCGCGAGCACCGCGAGGCCACCGATGCCGATCAGCGTCAGCGTCAGCGGATGCCCCAGG
>JAFEDW010000449.1 GCA_018241455.1 Pseudomonadota bacterium
CGTCAGCGCCACGATCAGGTCGCGCTCAGGCCGGAAGCCTTCGCGCTTCAACCGGATCAGCGATTCGACTATCGCGGCGTCGCCGTTCTTCATGTCGATGGTGCCGCGGCCGTAGAACCAGCCTTCCTGTTCGGTGAAGCTGAACGGATCGACGCTCCAGTCTTCGCGCCGCGCCTCGACCACATCCAGGTGTCCGAGGAATAGCACGGGTTTGGCCGCACCGCTCCCGCGCAGGCGTACGATGAGATTGCCCTTGGCGGGGTGATCGGTTGGCGTGACCAGCGCGAGGTCGCTGGCCGGGAAGCCCGCGGCTAGCAGCCGGTCGCGTATGGCAGTCGCCAGCGCCGTCGAGCCCTGTGCGTGCGTCGTATTGGTCTCGATCATCTGCTTGAAGATCTCGCGCGCGAGTATCCGGTCCGGCTCGGGCGGCAACGGCCCGGGCGTCGCACCACTGACCGATGTCGATACGGAAAGCACGAGAGGAAAAAGGATGGCCGCGATCAGCAGCGGGCGAGTGCGGTGCATGGCGACTCCTGGCGTCCGAGACCCAGTATATTCGCCTACTGTGTCAGGAACATCCCTTGCGATCACGGACGATAGGAGAGTTGAAGCGGTGAGCCGACCAAGGCGCCTGCGCCGGGCCGAACTTCCAGCGGACACGGTGGAGTTGGCGCGCTATCTGATCGGCAAGGTCGTGGTTCATGACACGGCCTCCGGGAGATTGAGCGGGCGCATTGTCGAGACGGAGGCTTATCCCGTTGGTGATGCGGCCGGACATGCGTTCATCGGCAAGACGCGCCGCAATCGCTCGCTTTTCCTGAAGCGTGGACACGCCTACGTCTACCTCTGCTACGGCACATGGTTTCTCTTGAATGTTACTAGCGAAGAAGCGGGCGTCGGCGCTGGAGTTTTGTTGCGTGCCATCGAACCGCTGGAAGGCATTGGCGAAGGGAAGCCCGGCCGAGGCCCGGGACGATTGACCAAGGCGTTACAGGTGGATCTCTCGCAGGATGGCTGGGACCTCTGCGGTGGCGGCCCGCTCTGGTTGGCTGCGAGCGCACAACAGGCTGGCGCAATCGGCAAGAGCATTCGCATCGGCATCACACGCAATGCGCATCGACACCTGCGTTTCTACGAAATCGGGAACACTCACGTCAGCGGTGCGAAGAAGATGCGGCTGTAACCAGCGACGCCGACTACTCGATATTCTGGACTTGTTCTCTCATCTGCTCGATCGCCACCTTCATCTCGACAGCAATTCTCGTCGTCTCCAGATCCTGCGACTTCGACGCGAGCGTGTTCGCTTCCCGATTGAATTCCTGCAGCAGGAAATCGAGCCGCCTCCCTGCCGCTTCCGGCGCCGCCAAAGTGCGCCTTGCTTCTTCTATATGTCCGCTCAACCGGTCGAGCTCCTCCGCCACGTCGAGCCGATGGAGTAGCAGCACGATTTCCTGCTCGATGCGATCCTGGTTCAGCTCGCCGCCGAGTTCGGCCAGGCGTTCCTCTAACCGCGCACGCACGCGCGCCAGCACTTCCGGCAACCTTGCCCGCACCTGTGCGATCAGCGCCGCGAGCGCGTCGCACCGCTGCACGATCGCCTCGGCGAGTCGCGCGCCTTC
>JAFEDW010000044.1 GCA_018241455.1 Pseudomonadota bacterium
CCGATGAGTTGCTGCAGGTTCGGCATTTTGTTGTCGGCCAGGTAGGCGGCGATGCCGCGATTGATGCCGGGGCAGATCAGTGGATCGTAGAACAATGCCGTGCCGACGCCGACCAGGCTGGCGCCGGCGACGAGGAATTCCAGCGCATCGGTCGCGTTGCAGATGCCGCCCTGGCCGATGATCGGGATGTCGTGCGGCGCTGCGACCTCGCGCACCTCGCGCACCTTGAGCAACGCGATCGGCTTGATCGCCGGGCCCGACAGTCCACCTTGGCCATTGCCGAGCACGGCCTTGCGCGTGCGCACGTCCACCGCCATGCCCATGACGGTGTTGATGACCGCGAACGCGTCGGTGCCGGCCTCGATGCAGCGGCGCGCGTTCTCGCGGATGTCGGTCTGGTTCGGCGACATCTTCGTGATCAGCGGTTTCTTCGTCACCGCGCGGCAGGCGGCCACGACGCGCGCCGACATCTCCGGTACATTGCCGAACTGCACGCCCCCTTCCTTGACGTTCGGGCAGGAGATGTTGATCTCGATGGCATCGATCGGCGAATCATCGAAGCGCCGCGTCACCTCGACGTATTCCTCGATCGTCGAGCCGCAGGCGTTGGCGAAGAAGCGCGTCTCGCTGAAGTCGAGCGTCGGCAATATATTGCGCACCACCGCGTCGACGCCGGGATTCTGCAGGCCGATGGCGTTGAGCATGCCCTGGTATGTTTCCGCGACGCGATGCGGCCGGTTGCCGAGCCGCGGCGCACCGGTCGTGCCCTTCAGCACGATCGCGCCGACGTCGCGGTTCGAGAAGCCTGCGACGCGAGTGTATTCCTCGCCGAAGCCGACGCAGCCCGACAGCAGCACGATCGGCGAGTTCAGCGTCAGTCCGCAGAAGCGGGTCTGCAAGCTGGCGTCCGGTGCGGCGGGCGTGGCGCTCATGGCCCGCAATTATCGCCTGAAACGCCATGCTTGAGGTGATTCTGTACCAGCCGGAGATTCCGCCGAACACCGGCAACATCATCCGGCTGTGCGCCAACACCGGCGCGCGCCTGCACCTGATCGAACCGCTCGGCTTCAGCCTCGAACAGCGCGCTCTGCGCCGCGCCGGGCTCGACTACGCCGACCTGGCGCAGGTGCGGGTGCACCGCGATCTCGACGCCTGCCTGCAAGCGCTCCCGGGTGCGCGGCTGTACGCGGTGGAAACCGGCGGCGGCCGGCGCTACAGCGACGCGGCTTTCCGGCGCGGAGACGCGCTGCTGTTCGGCTCCGAGACGCGCGGCCTGCCGGCGCAGGTGTTGGCGGACCTTGCCCGCGAGCGCATCCTCGGCATACCGATGCGTGCCGGCAACCGCAGCCTCAACCTGTCGAACGCCGTCGCGCTCGTGGTCTACGAGGCCTGGCGGCAATTGGGCTTCGCAGGTTGCACTCCCGCAGCGTCGGACTAGACTACCGGGCGCATGCGCAATCCCCTGCTGCCCGTCGCTTTGACGCTGCTGTGTGCAGCGATGCGTTTCGCCGCGTGCCATGCGAACGAAGCGACGCCGGCGCCGGTTGCAAAGGCGGGCCCGGCGCCCGCCTTGACGGCACAACAGCAATTCGACAAGGCGAGCGCGGCGGTGGCACAGAACCATTGCGCCGAGGCGGTGCAACTCTTCGAAGGACTGGCGGCGCGCCCGGGCATTGCGCGAAATGCCAAGGTCATGGCCGCCATCAATGCGCGGCGGGCGCTTTGCCTGGTGACGCTCGGACGATTCGACGAGGCGACCGCCGACGCCACGAGCGCAATAGCGGCGCTCAATGCGAACGACCCCGTCGATCGGGGCCAGCTGGTCATGGCGCACACGGCATTGGGAGAGGTGGCGTATTTCGCGATCGATTACGGCAACGCGACGCGGGAATTCACGCTGGCCCTCGGCCTGACCAGCGGCGCCGATCGCTATGAGCCACTGACGTGGCTCGCCCGCTCGACCATGTTCGATGCCGATGCCCGCTCGGTTGATTACGCCGCCGAGGCGCTCAAGATTGCCGAGGCCTCGCCGGATACCAGGAAGGCCGTGCTGGCTTCGGACCATACCTTGCACGCGCGCGCCCTGCTCAATCATGGCAGCTACGCTGCCGCGTATGACGAGCTCCAGAAGGCGCTCAAGGCACAGGGTGGCCTTACCGAGCGCGTCACCGTCGATGAAGTCGTGACGCGCGCCGACCTGGCCTTGGCCGCCATCCTGAACAAGGACGAGGACAGTGCCCGCGAGTATCTCGCCTATGCCGGTGCCGGGCATTTTGACCACGGGGTATTCAGCGCTGGCGTGGCGATGGGACCTCCGCCCTGTGGCGGACCCGCCGACCTCCGGCCCGACGACGCCGTCGTGGTGCAGTTCGGCATCAACGACAGCGGAGAGGTGAGCTACGCCTATCCGATCTACGCCTCGCGTAACGGACCCGCCGCGGCCGAATTTGCGCGCGCGGTGGCCGGTTGGTCCTGGACGCCCGACAGCGTGAAGAAGATTCCCGCCTTCTTCCGGCTCGTGACGCGACTGGAACTGCATTGCTCGATGGCCACCGCCCATCCAGATGTGCTCGATATCCTGCGCAATGATCTGCGCGGCTGGCTCGATGGTCGACACGTGCCGCCTTATGCCGAAGCAGCGGACAAGCTTGCGGCGGTCGACGCGGCGCGCGCCGAACTGCTGAAGCGGCAGGGCGAAAATGATCCGCTCGAACGCGTACCCGTGCTGCTGGCGCTGGGCAACAGCCATTTCGTGACGCCCGCGGAGCGGCTGCAGTGGAACCAGCAGGCGCGCGACATCCTGGCCGCGGCCGGAGCGCCGCTCGGCGCGCTCACCTACCTCGACGTGCGTCTCTCGAATGGGCTGGCGCACGCGAAATACAGTTACCGCGACCACCGCGCGTACTTGCGCTCGCTGCTGGCCAATCCGGCCGTGGCGGCCGACCCGCAGGTCGGCAACGTGTTGCGCCTGCTGATCGCAGAGGAACATTACGGCCTGCCGCCCGCTCCCGACGCCGCCGATCTGTTGACGGCTGCGGCCACGGATCCGGGCCTCGCTGCGCAGGATCCGCTGCGCGTCGGCGCGCTGTTGCGGCTCGCCACGCTGCAGGCCGCCGCGGGCAACGTCGCGGCGGCGCGCGACAGCTATGCCAAGAGCGGACTGTCCGCGCAGCAGTGCTCGCTGGTCGATGCGATGCCGGTGATGCGCCGATCCGGCGCCGAAATGGTCGATTTTCCGGACGAGGCCAGTCGTTGGGGGTTCGATGGTTGGGTCGAGGTGGAATTCGACATCCAGGCGGATGGGAAAACCGCCAATCAGCGCACCTTGATCGCGTATCCGCCCATGGTGTTCGTGGAGACCGCCCTGGAAACGGTGCGACACGAACGTTACACGCAGACCTATCGTCCGGAAGGCGGCGTCGGGTGTGGCGGCAAGCTCATGAGGATCAACTTCGAATCATCCGGGCCCTAGTCGAACTCCGGCCTTATCGGCCGCATCATCAGGCCCTGCACGACCTGGTCGGCACTCATGCCGTCGTAAAGTACCGCGTGCAGGCCTTCGCAGATCGGCATCGTGACGCGTTCGCGTTCGGCGACCGCGCGCAGCGCGCGCGCGGCCTTGTAGCCTTCGACCACCTGGCCGATCTCGGCGAGCGCGGCTTCGGGCTTGAGTCCTTTCGCCAGCAGCAATCCGAATCGCCGGTTGCGCGACTGGTCGTCGGTGCACGTCAGCACCAGGTCGCCGAGGCCGGCGAGGCCCATGAAGGTCTCGCGCTGCGCGCCGAGCGCGACGCCGAGCCGCGTCATCTCGACCAGGCCACGCGTGATCAGCGCGATGCGCGAATTCGCGCCGAACCCCAGGCCGTCGGAGAGCCCGGCGCCGATCGCGAGCACGTTCTTGACCGCGCCGCCGACTTCGACGCCGATGATGTCGGTCGAGGTGTAGGCGCGGAACACCGAAGTGGAAAGATCATGCGCGAGCTGCGCGGCGTAATCGGGATCCGGCGAGGCGATCGTCATGGCGGTCGGCAGCCCGGCGCCGACTTCGCGCGCGAACGTCGGACCCGAGAGCACCGCGGTGAGCCGGCCGGTGCCCAGTACTTCGCGCGCGACCTCGGCCGGGAGCCGGCCGGTGCTGATCTCGAAACCCTTGGTCGCCCAGCACAGCCGCTGGCCGTCGGTCAGCAGGCCGCGGATCGACGCCAGCATTTCGCGGAACGCGTGGCTCGGCACCACGACCAGCACGTCATCGGCGCCGCGCAGCGCGTCGCCCAGGTCGGCGGCAACTTGCAGGCCCTCCGGAAAGACCGCATCGGGCAGGTAGCGCGGATTGCGGCGCGCGGCCGCCATCTGCTCGCACAGTTGCGGCGAGCGTCCCCACAGCCGCACCGCGTTGCCGGCGCGCGCGCACTGGATCGCGAGCGCCGTGCCCCAGGAACCGGCGCCCAGCACGGCGACCTGCGAGGGCGGCGCGAGGACGGTCATCGAGGCGCGCACATCATGGCGGTGCCGCGAAAGAGTGCCGGATCAGTTGGTCGCGGCGCTGGCGGTGGCGGGGTTGTTGGCCGCGAACAGCGCCTCGAAGTTCACCGGCGGCAGCAGCAGCTGCGGGAAACCGCCCTGGCTGACCAGGTGCGAGACCACCGAGCGCACGTACGGGAACAACACGCCCGGGCAGACGATGCCGGCCGCACGGCGGTAATCGTCTTCGGTGAGGTTCTGCATCACGAAGGCGCCCGCCTGCTTCACTTCGACGAGGAACACGGTCTGCTCGCCGATCTTCGCCGACACCGTCACCATGAGCACCACTTCGCGCAGGTCGCCGTCGATCACGTTGACCGAGGTGTTGAGGTCGAGGCCGATGGCCGGATTCCACTCCGGCGTGACGCGCGGGCCGAGCGGTGCTTCGAAGGAGCAGTCCTTCAGGTAGACGGCCTGCAGGGAAAGCTGCGCGCCGCCGGTGGCCGCGCCGGTCGCCGGTTGTGGGGATTCGATGCTCATCGCTGGTGTTCCTTGAAAGTTTTATGTTGCAGTCAATCGTCGAAAATCATGCGTCCGCCGTGCCGGCCAGCAGCGCGTCGAGCTTGCCGGCCTGCTCGAGCTCGGCGAGTTCGTCGGACCCGCCGACGTGGTACGAGCCGATGAAGATCTGCGGCACCGTGCGCCGGCCACTGCGTTCGATCATCTCGGCGCGCAATCCGGGCTGCCCCTCGACGCTGATCTCGCGGAACTCGGCGCCCTTGCGGCGCAGCAGCGCCCGCGCCCGTTCGCAATAACCGCACCAGTTCGTGGTGTACATCTCGATCGTCGGTGCTGCCATGCGGGGCGAAGTGCGGTCGGGATGAAGGCGGGCGCCAAGCCCCAGGGCCCTAGTCGCGCGCCACCGGCAGGTGCTCGGCGCGCCAGGCGCGCAAGCCCCCGCGCAGGTTGACCACCTGGCCGAATCCCGCCTGCGCGAGCGCGCGCATTGCGCCCGAGGCGCTGACGCCCCGCTCGCAATACACGATGACCGGCTTGTCCTTGTAGCGCTTCAGCGTATCGACGCCGTCGGCCAGTTGCGCGGCCGGCAGGCTGCGCGCGCCGCGGATGTGGCCGGCGGCGTAGTCCTCGGCGCTGCGCACGTCGAGCAACAGCGCGCCCTGGTTCATCAGCCGCACCACGTCCTGGGCGCCGACGGCGCCGACGCCGCGGGCCCGCTCACGCAGTTCGTACACCAGCACGGCGAGCGCCGCGGCCACGGCGAACAGCGCCAGCGACGGGTGGTGGGCGGTATATTCGAGCAGGCGTTGCATGGTTCCTTGGAAAGCGCGGTCCTTCAACTGGGCCGCGCATTATAGCCCCGCTGCGCTAGACTTTTCGTATGACACCGGGGCGAAGGCTGTTTTTCCGTGCGCTGGGGCCGTCGTTGCTGGCAGCGCTGGCGGTTTCCGGGGCGGTCAGCGCCGCTTCCAGCGAGCAGAGCCAGACCCAGGCGCAGCTGCGCTCCCTGAAGGAGCGCATCGAGAAGGTCAGCCGCGATGTCAGCCGGGATGCCGTCGAGCGCGACCGGCTGTCGCGCAACCTGCGTACCGCCGAGCTGGCGGTCGCGGCCACGCGCTCCGACCTGGAAACCCTGCAGGCGCAGGAAAAGGCGCACGGCGAGCAACGCGCCACGCTCGGCGCCGAGCGCGCGCGCATCAGCGCCTCGCTCGCGGCCGAGCGCGAGAGCCTCGGCGCGCAGCTGCGCCTCGCCTATCGCATCGGCCCGCATGAACCGCTGCAGCTGCTGTTGAACCAGCGCGACCCGGCCGCGGCCCAGCGCCTGTACACCTGGTACGGCTATTTCGGCCGTGCGCGCGCCGTGCAGATCGCCGGCATCCAGCAGCAGATGCAGCGCATCGACACGCTCGACGCGGCGCTGGCGGTCGAAGAGCACGCGCTGGCGCAGTTGCGCAGCGATCGCGCGCAGCGGCTGGCGCAGCTCGAGGCCGGACGCGCGCAGCGCGCGAGCGCGCTCGACAACCTGCAGGCCGAAGCGCGTTCGCGCGCCGCGAGCCTCGCGCGGCTGCGCGCGCAGCAGGCCAGCCTCGAGCGATTGTTGCGCGAGCTGGCGCGCGCGGCGCCGTCGCGGCCGCGTGCCGATGACAACAGCGCATTCGGCCGCCTGCGCGGGCGGCTCGACTGGCCGGTCGCCGGCCGCATCGTCGCGAACTACGGCGACACGCGCGCCAGCGGCGTCGACTGGGACGGCATCGTCGTCGCGACCGAGCACGCCGCGCCGGTGCACGCGATCGCCGCCGGCCGCGTGATCTACGCCGATTGGCTGCCCGGGCTGGGGCTGCTGACGATCGTCGACCATGGCGGCGGTTACCTGAGCCTGTACGGCTACAACGATCAGCTGCGCAAGTCGGTCGGCGAAAGCGTCAGCGCCGGCGATGTCATCGCCGCCGCGGGCGACACCGGAGGGCGTCCGGCGCCGCAGCTGTACTTCGAGATCCGCCGCGCGGGCAAGCCGATCGATCCGCAACCCTGGTTCCGGCAGCGCCGGCCGTAGGGCTCCGCGCTCGCACTCGCGCCCACGCGGAGTGTGAACCCGGTCACAGTCCGCGCCGCGGGCGCCGGCGCCGAATTGGGCGCACTTTTAAGTAAAGCGCGAACCGGTTCAAGGCCCGGGGGCGCCGTATGACCGATGCTTGCCTGCGGCACGACCCCATGACCCCCGATACCAGCACACCAGCAGCCAGCCACGGCGGGTCCGAATTCGAGACCTACACGCAGCTGCTGCGCGCGCTGCTGCCGCGCATGACCGGCGTGTCGATCTACAACGCCGCGAGCGAAGTCATCTGGTCGAGCGACATGGTGAGCGAGCCGTCGCTCGCGCGGCTGGTCGGTGAATCGATGCGCAGCACCGACGCAGAACCCGGTGCGCCCGGCGTGTGCGTCACCGACGGCGAACCGATGTACATCTTCTGGTTGTGGCGCCCGAATATCGCCACGCCGTTCGCCGCCGTGCTGCTGCGCTGCAAGGCCGCGGCGAGCGGCGACCAGCCGACGCTGAAATTCGTGCACTCGCTGGTGCGCCCGGCGCTGGAAATCCTGACGCGCGAACTCGTGAGCCGCGAACACATCAGCAGCCTCAGCGGTTCGCTCGCCGAGCAGGACCAGGACCTCGACATGCTGCTGTCGGTCAGCAGCGGCGACGCCTCGGGCGAGGACGGCGGGGGCGATGAACTCAAGGCCGTGCTGCGCGCCGCGGTGGAACACATCCAGGGCGGGCTGGCGGCGATCATCATTCCGGAGAAGGGCCTGGTGCTGGTGCACCGCGATCCGCGCCACGAGATCGAGGCGAGCCTGGTCGCGCGCGCGCACCGGCATCTCGTGTCGACCGCGCAGCTGCGCAGCGAGGCGGTCATCGTCAACCGCATGCGGCTCGGCGGCAGCGAGGAAGGCAAATCGTACCGGCTGCTGTCGTGCGCGGTGATGCGCGGCGACGGCCGCGCGATCGGCGTGCTGGCGCTGTTCCGGCCCGAGGACATGCCCGAATTCACGCCGCGCCAGGCGCGGCTGGCCGAATTGCTCGCGCGGCGCGTGGCGGCGGTCATCGCGGTCAGCTACGACGCGCTCACCGGCCTGCTCAACCGCCCGGCCTTCGAGCAGCGCGTGCACAGCACGCTCAGGCAGCAGAGCAGCGTGCAGCGCTGGTGGAGCGCGCTCGCCATCGACACCAACCGCATGCACGTCATCAACGACAGCTACGGCATGCACGTCGGCGACAAGGTGATCGCGCAGCTCGGCGAACTGGTGCGCAAGCGCGTGCCGCCGGGAGCGATCGCCGCGCGCATTTCCGGCGACCGCTTCGCGGTGCTGTTGCCGGTCGGGCTCGACGACGCGGCGAGCTTCGCCGAGTCGCTCCGCCAGGGCGCCGAGCTGCTCGGCGCGACCATCGGCGACGGCACGCTGTCCGTGTCGATCAGCATCGGCGTCGCCGCGGTGGAACCGCGGGCGCAGGAATTCACGCACGCGTTTGCCGCGGCCGAAACCGCCTGCAAGGCTGCCAACGACCGCGGCCGCAATCGCGTCGAAGTCTTCCAGGAAGCGGACGAGAGCATCGTGCGCCGCTTCACCGACATCAACGTCATCACCGACCTGCGTTCCGCCATCGTCGATGGCCGCCTGCGCCTCAACGCACAGCTGCTGCTGCCGCTGGGACGCTCGCAGTTGCGACCGCACTTCGAGCTGTTGCTGCGCATGGTCGGCGCGGACGGCCAGACCATCGGCCCCGATCACTTCATGTCCGCCGCGCACCGCTACCAGCTGATGCCCGAGATCGACCGCTGGGTGGCCAGTGAAGCGCTGCGGCTGCTGAAGCCGCACGCCGACCTGCTGGCCGGCAATCCGGTCGCGTTCAGCATCAACTGTTCCGGCCAGTCGCTCAAGGATGGCGCGTTCACCGAATTCCTCTGCGAGCAGATCGCCGCGAGCGGCGTCAACCCGGAGGCGCTGTGCTTCGAGCTGACCGAGAGCGCCGCGATCGGCAACCTCGCGCACGCCGAGACGCTGATGCGCCGGCTGCGCAAGATGGGTTGCGGCATCGCGCTCGATGATTTCGGCACCGGCCTGAGTTCGCTCGCCTACCTGCGTTCGCTCCCGATCTCGATGCTGAAGATCGACGGCAGCTTCGTGCGCGACGTGCTCAAGGACCCGAAGGCCGAATCCACGATCCAGGCGATCGCGCAGCTGGCGCGCGCCATGTCGCTGTGCACCGTGGCGGAATACGTCGAGACCGACGAGATCCGCAACCGCATCGCCCAGCTCGGCGTCGATTACGCCCAGGGTTTTGCGATCGGCCAGCCGGTGCCGATCGGCGACGTGCTCGAGCAGCTGCCGCTGTATGCCGCGGTCACCCACGGCACCGTGGAGAGCGTCGATCTCAGCGCGGACCATGATCTTGGCGAGGACCCGCCGACCGCGCAGGCCGTGTAGTATTCGCGCGCATGAGCCTGGCGCGCGGCAAGCCCGGATG
Source organism: Pseudomonadota bacterium (assembly GCA_018241455.1). Taxonomy (GTDB): domain Bacteria; phylum Pseudomonadota; class Gammaproteobacteria; order Steroidobacterales; family Steroidobacteraceae; genus FEN-1191. The sequence continues at coordinate 9,503 of JAFEDW010000044.1, forward strand.
GCCCGGATGGCAATTGGGGCTGGTCCTCGGGACCGGCGCGCTGCTCGGCTTCCTGCTGGCTGCAACGCTCAATGAGCACACGACATCGGCGCCGGACGCCGGGGCGAGCGTGCGCGGCTTAAGTCTCGCCACGACCGCTGCCACCGCATCGCCCCTGCCCGCGCAAGCTGCGCGCGAGCTGGCCGAAGTGCTGCAGCGCGTAAGCGCCGGCTACGTCGATCCGGTCGACGAGCACGTGCTGATGCAACAGGCGGCGCGCGGCATGGTCGCTTCGCTCGATTCACATTCCGCGCTGCTCGATGCCGCCGACTACGCGCAACTGCGGGCCGCCACCGACGGCAGCTATGCGGGCATCGGCGTCGAGGTCGACGGCAATGCCGGGGCCTTGCGCATCGTGCGCTGCCTGCCTGCTTCGCCGGCGCTGCGCGCCGGCCTCAAGGGCGGAGACCAGATCGTGCGCATCGACGGCCGCGAGGTTGGCGCCGCGAACATCGACGCGGCCGCGGCGCAGCTGCGGGGTCCGCCCGGCAGCACGGTGCGGCTCGCCGTGCGGCGCGGCACAGGCACGAGCGCTGGCGCAAGCACCCTGGATTTCCAGCTGACGCGTTCGCAGGTCGAGCTGGCGAGCACCGCCGCCGAAACGCTGGCGCCGGGATTCGGCTACCTGCGCATCCGCGAGTTCACCAGCGCGACGCCCGCCGAGGTCGACGCGGCGATCGCGCAATTGCGCGCGCAGGCGGGCGGGAGGCTCCGGGGCCTGGTCATTGACCTGCGCGACAATCCGGGTGGCGTGCTCGAGGCGGCGGGCACGGTGGCCGACGATTTCCTCGAGCGCGGCACGATCGTCAGCGCCGATGGGCGGCTGCGCGAGGCGCGCTTCCGCATGGTGGCGACGCCCGGCGACCTGATCGACGGCGCGCCGATCGCGGTGCTGGTCAACGGCAACTCCGCCTCGGCCGCGGAAATCCTCGCCGCCGCGCTGCGCCAGAACGGCCGCGCGCTGCTGCTCGGCGCCCGCACCTACGGCAAGGGCACGGTGCAGACGCTCATGCCATTATCGGACGGCCGCGCGCTGAAGCTGACGACCGCGCGCTACTACACGCCGGCCGGCGATTCGATCAACGGCATCGGCATCGAACCCGACCGCGTGCTGGGCAGCGCACAGCAGGCACCGGCATCGATCGACGCGACCGGCCGCGCACCGACGCTGGCGCGCCGCGACGCGCCGGTGGCGATTGCGCTGGCGGAACTTCGCGGCGCCGCGGTGCGTCCCACCCACACCTATTGACGTGCCGCCACCATCCACATGACCTGCCGCGGATATCGCCGATGACCAGCGTGCAATTCCTGATCGATCTGGTCGTGCACCTCGACCGCCATCTGGTCGAGCTGCTGGCGCGCTACGACCTGTGGATCTACGCGCTGCTGTTCGCGGTGATCTTCTGTGAGACAGGCCTCGTGGTCACGCCGTTCCTGCCGGGTGACTCGCTGCTGTTCGGCACGGGCGCGCTGGCGGCCGTCGATACCAGCGGCACGCTGCACCTTGCCTGGCTGCTCGCGCTGCTCGGTGCGGCCGCGATTGCCGGCAACAGCCTCAATTACTGGATCGGCAGGAAGGTCGGGCGCGGCGTCTTCGATGGCAAGAGCCGCCTGTTCCGGATCGAGCACCTGCTGCGCGCCGAGGATTTCTTCCTTCGCCACGGCGGTCTGGCAATCGCCCTGTCGCGCTTCATGCCGATCGTGCGCACCTTCACGCCCTTCGTCGCCGGCGCCGGGCGCATGCCGGTGGCGCGCTTCCAGTTGTTCAACGTGCTGGGCGGCGCCAGTTGGGTCACGCTGTTCTTGTGCGGCGGATTCCTGTTTGGCAATCTGCCGGTCGTGAAGCAGAACTTCGGCCTGGTGACCTTGCTGATCATCGCGGTGTCGGTGGCGCCGTTCGCGTGGATGCTGTGGCGCGAGCGCGGCGGCC
>JAFEDW010000450.1 GCA_018241455.1 Pseudomonadota bacterium
GCGCTACTGCCCGCGGGCGTGCTGCTCGACGTGCCCTACGAAGCGCTGGTCGGCGATGCCGAGCAGTGGATAAGGGCCATGTTGTCGCACATCGGCTTGCCCTGGGATGCGCGTTGCCTGGAATTTCATCGCACCGAGCGATCGGTCCTCACGGCGAGCGCCTGGCAGGTGCGCCAGCCGCTGAACAGCGGCTCGATCGGGCGCTGGCGGCGCTACGGGAATTTCCTGGAGCCGTTGATCAAGGCGCTCGAAGCCGGCGGCATTCAGGCGCAGGGCCGCACTTCGACGCCCGACTGACGGAGCTTCGCGCGAATCGCACGCGCGAATTCGAGCGCGTGCGGGCCGTCGCCATGCAGGCAGATGGTGTCGACGCGCAGGTGGCGGACGCTGCCATCCGTAGCGGTCACCGTGCCGGCCTGCACGAGCGCGAGCACTTGCGCGAGCACCGCATCGGTATCGTCGATCAGCGCGCCGGGCGTGCCGCGCTTCGCCAGTTGCCCGTCGGCGCTGTAGCGCCGATCGGCAAATCCTTCTTCGATGACCGCCAGGCCCGCCGCGCGAAACGCCGCGATCATCGGGCTGCCTGCGAGACCCATGAGTTTCAGCCGCGGGTTGAAATCGCGCACACTGTGCGCGATGCATTGTGCCAGTGCGGGATCGCGCACCGCCTGGTTGTAGAGCGCGCCGTGGGGTTTGACGTGTGCGAGTTCGGCGCCCTCGGCGCGCGCGATCGCATCCAGCGCGCCGATCTGGTACAGCAATTCCGCGCGGATCACCGGCAGCGGCAGCTGCATTTCACGGCGGCCGAAGTGTTCGCGGTCCGGGAAGCTCGGGTGCGCGCCGATCGCGAGGCCGCGTGTGCGCGCGGCGCGCACCAGGCGCTGCATTGTCTCGGCGTTACCCGCGTGCACCCCGCAGGCGATGTTGATCGACGACACCAGCTCGAGGATCGCTTCGTCCGTGTCGCAGCCTTCGCCCAGATCTGCGTTCAAGTCAATGTGCATGGTCCTGGCTCCGGAGCGCTTGCAGGAAGGCCTGCTGTTGCCGCCAGGCCTGCAGCGCGGCCGCGCGCGTGCAGGCTGCGAATTGTACCGCCGCGCCCGGAGGCACCTGCGCCAACCGCCCCCGGTCCGCTGCGATCACCGTCGCGATGCGCGGGTACCCGCCGGTCGCGTGGGCATCGGCCATCAACACGATCGGTGCGCCGCTCGGCGGCACCTGGATGACACCCGGAAACACGGCGTGCGACTTCAGGTCGCCTCCGGTGGTGCGCGCCAGCCGTGGACCCTCGAGGCGGAAACCCATGCGGTTGCTGTGCGGCGAAATGCGCCACGGCGACTCGAACAAAGCGGCCCGCGAGCCGGCGTCGAATTGTTCGAACTCGGGGCCAGTGATGAGGCGGATCGGGCCTGATTGCGCCGGCGGTGCGATACGCGCCACGGCACGGCGCGCGGACGCAGCCGGCAGCACCGCGAGCACGTCGCCGCGACGGATCATGCGGCCGTGGAATCCGCCCAGGCCGGTCTGCAGATCGGTGCTGCGCGAGCCCATGACGAGCGGCACGTCGATGCCGCCGGCGACGCACAGGTAGGCGCGCGCGCCGCGCGCGGC
>JAFEDW010000451.1 GCA_018241455.1 Pseudomonadota bacterium
GCGGGTATTCCAGCACATCTACACCGCTGACAAGTCGGACTACTATGAAATCCCCGATGACGTGGTAAAGTTTACCCAATCGAACTGACGGCGCCAGAAACGCCGGCGGTTTCCGGGCAACTTCCGAAGCTTCCGGGGAGGGCAGCGGGTGTTGCGATTTGGGTGCATACGGTCCGAACGATTGACTCCGGCGATTGGCGCTGCGCGTTGCGTTGCGGCCTTGGGCTGCGCTCTGGCGCTGACGGGTTTGCCCTGCCAGGCGATGGATTGGCTTCCGGTTTCGCCGGAAGAGCTGGCCATGACCAGCGAGCCGCAAGCGCCGAAGGCGCCCGCGATCTACCTTTATCGTCAGGTCGACCGCGACGACACCAGCCCGGACGAAACCGTCTACGTCCGCATCAAGATCCTGACCGAGGAAGGGCGCAAGTACGCCAACGTGGAGATCCCGTACTTTCGGGACAGCGAGTCGATCCGCGCCATCCAGGCGCGCACGATCAAGCCGAACGGCGAGATTTCCGTGTTCAATGGCCAGATCTTCGACAACACGGTGGTCAAATATCGGGGCCAACGCTACATCAACAAGACCTTCACGATTCCCGACGTGCCGGTCGGCAGCATCATCGAATACCAGTTCCGGCGCGACATGGCGGAATACTATGTGTTCAATTCGCGCTGGATCCTGAGCGCAGACCTGTTCACGAAGCACGCCAAATTTTCGTTGCAACGCTACACCGGATTTTCACTGCGCTGGACGTGGCCCTACGGACTGCCGCCGGGCACCGATCCGCCGAAGGAAGTGCGGGACGTGATCCGGCTCGAGACGCACGACGTACCGGCCTTCGTGTCCGAAGACTACATGCCGCCCGAAGACCTGATGAAGTACCGCGTGGAGTTCATCTACGAGTCGACGGACAACGACGAGCGTGAGTCGGCGGCTTACTGGAAACACTACGGCAAGCGCCGCTTCCATGACGTGGAGGATTTCGTCGACGCGCGGCGCGCGATGGCGGGCGCGGTCGCACAGGTCGTTGCACCGGACGATCCACCCGAAGTGAAGCTGCAGAAGCTCTACGCCCGCGTGCAGCAGATCCGCAACATTTCGTTCGAACGCGACAAGACGGCGGAGGAGGAAAAGCGCGAGCACCTCAAGCCGATCGGCGATGTCGGCGACGTTTGGAAGCGCGGGTACGGCAATGGCGAGCAGATCACCTGGCTGTTGCTGGCGCTCGCGCGGGCCGCGGGCTTGCAGGCCGACGCCTTGCTGGTGGCGACCCGCGACCAGTACTTCTTCAATCCCGACGAGATGAACGGCAACCAGCTGAATACCAACGTGGTGGTCGTCAAACTCAATGACAAGGACGTCTTTCTCGATCCGGGTACCGCCTTCACGCCCTACGGTGTGCTGCCGTGGAGCGAGACGGGGGTCACTGGCCTGCGGCTTTCGAAGGACGGGGGCAACTGGCAGACGATTCCCATGCCGCTGGTTGCGCAGTCGAAGGTGCTCTGCCAGGGAAGGATGCAGCTCAAGGACAACGGCACGCTCGAAGGCAAGCTGACGCTCACCTTCACCGGATATGAAGCGCAGACGCTGCGGCTCGAAGAGCGTCATG
>JAFEDW010000452.1 GCA_018241455.1 Pseudomonadota bacterium
CGCCGGTGGCGCTGGCCTGGAACCGTGGGCAGCCGTTGCCGGGCGGCACGCGCACGCTCGAGCTGCAATCGCTGTGTCCGTTCCGTGCCGCGGCCGAACTGCGGCTCGGGGCCGTGCCGGTAATCGAGCCCGTGCCAGGACTCGACCGGCGCGAGCGCGGGCAGATCCTGCATCGCGCGCTGCAGGGATTGTGGGAGGCACTGCGCGACTCGCGCACGCTGCAGGAGCGCGCGGCGAATGTGCCGGCGCTGGCGCAGCTCGTGCGCGCGGTGGCCGGGCGTGCAATCGATGAACGCCTGGCGCAACGCATGCAACCCTTGCCGCCGCCGCTCGTGCACAATGAACTGCAACGGCTCACGGGCCTGATCGAGGCGATGCTGCGGCAGGAATTGCAGCGCAGCGGCGCGGCGGAATTCTCGGTGCGGCAGCTCGAGCAGCGCGGGCAGGGTACGCTCGCCGGCGTGCCGGTGCGCGTGCGCATGGATCGGCTCGACCAGCTCGAAGACGGGCGCCTGGTCGTCATCGACTACAAGAGCGGCGCCGACGAGGCTTTCCAGCCGATGGCCGAGCGACCGCGCCAGCCACAGTTGCTCGCTTACGCGCTGCTCGCGGCGGCAACGGTGGCGAATGGCGGTGGCGCCGCTGGCGCCGCTGGCGTCGTTGGCGTCGTTGGCGTCGCTGGCGTCGCGGCGGTGTACCTGCGCGCCGATGGCGTGCGCTGGCGTGGCGCCGTGGCGGATCCCAAGTTGCTGCCGCCGCTGAAGCCGCAGAGGAAAAGTGCGCGCGCGCCGTTGCCGCCCTGGGACGTACTGCAGGCGCATTGGCGCACGGTCATCGAGCGGCTGGTGCAGCAGTTTGCCAGCGGCGATGCGACCGTCGACCCGCGACGCGATGCCTGCCGACGTTGCCACCTGTCGGCGCTGTGCCGTATCGACGCCGCGGTGCAGGTCGTCAACGAGGCCGAATCCGATGACGAGAGTGAGACCGTGGATGCCTCCTGAGTCGGCGGCCAAGCTGGCGGCCGAGGCGCTGCGCGCCGACGAAGCGGCGCGCGCGGCCGCGCTCGATACCACCGGATCCTTCCTGTTGCAGGCGCCGGCCGGATCGGGCAAGACCACGGTGCTGACGCGCCGCCTGCTGGCGCTGCTCGCCACGGTCGATGAACCCGAGGAGGTGCTGGCCATCACCTTCACGCGCAAGGCCGCCGCCGAGATGCGCACGCGCGTGCTCGACGCGCTGCAGCGCGCGGCCTCGGGCGCTGCCGGCGAGCAGCGCGAAGCGCCGCAGGCCCAAGCGGCGTGGCAGCAGGACCAGGCGCGCGGCTGGAACCTGCTGGGGATCCCGGCGCGCCTGCGGATCATGACGATCGATGCATTCTGCCAGAGCCTGTGCGCGCAGCTGCCGATCGCCACGCGCAGCAGCCTGCAGCTCGAGGTCGCGCCCGATGCGCGCGTGCTGTACGCCGCCGCGGTGCAGCGCATGCTCGAGCGCTCGCTGCGCGAGCCGGAACTCGTCGACGCCGCGCAGCTGTTGTTCGCGCGCGTCGACAACGATTGGGCGCGGCTCGGGGAACTGCTGGCGCTGATGCTCGCGCAGCGCGCGCAC
>JAFEDW010000453.1 GCA_018241455.1 Pseudomonadota bacterium
GCGGTAGACGGCGTCATCGAGCTCGTAGAGCTGCTGGCCCGCAGCCACGCGGCCGCCCTCCCGGAACAGCACGCGCTTGACGATGCCGCCGACCTGCGGCCGCACCTCGGCCACCTGCCGCGCGCTGACGATGCCCGGCAGCTCGCGCTGCAGGTCGACGGATGAGGTCTTCAATGTGACCACCGTGACCGCCTGCGGCGGCATGCCGCCCTGGCCTTGGGCGCCGCCGCTGCAAGCGGTCAACGCAATGACAACAGTGGTGCTAACCGCCGTCACGGCGGCAGAAATCTTGGTCAATCGCATGGTCTGGATCCTGGGTCGGCGGCGGGCCCTTTGGGCCGCAGGCGGCTATGATCCACTGAATCGGCGGGTACGGCAATTGCGCCGCCAAAAGCCGAAGCCCAGCAGGGGCGCCAGCACGGCCAGCACCCAGGCCACGTGGGCCGCGAAGTGCCGTAAATCCGCCGCGGCGCCCCCGCTTGCCAGCGGTAGGCCCAGCATCAGCACCGCGTAGGCGCCGCCGGCGAGCAAAATGCCCCGACCTGGTGCGGCTCGCTCGGCCAGCGACCACTGCAGGCACAGCGCCGGCAGGTAGGTCAGTAATCCGATCATGCGATGTGCGTCATCCGGGGCCAACCAGTGTTCCAGTGCGGGCTGGCAGCGCACAATCAGCACGATCCGCAACGCGTTCACGCCGAGCGCCGCGAGCCAGGCGCAACCCAGCGCCGCGCCCAATCGCAACGGCCATGGCGCCCAAGGGCGCGCGATGCGTGGGCGCAACAGCGGGCACGTGACGCGGCCTGCAAATCCCATTTTCAAAAACGCCATGAACCCATCCATGGGGGCTCCGGCCGCGCCATCCATGGCGCGGACGGTTTTGAAAATGGGATTTGCAGTCCACGCCCCGTGCCCGCGAAGTGTTACACCTACGTGCGCCCTTGGGCGCCATAGCCAGCACCACGCCAGAAATGACAGCAGCATGAAATTGACGCCGGCGCAGGCCTTGACCAACACCAGTCCGGCGCCGAGGCTTTGCCAATCGCCGCGCGCAACGCGCTCGAAACCCCAGCCCGAGATGGCATTGAGCAGCAGCGCCAGCGGATGCAACATCCATTGCAGATCGGAGGCCGCGGCCGCGCTGAATTGCATCTTCAGCGCGACCGCGACCGACCCGGCCAGCGCCCACCACGCCAGTGGCGCGCGCCGGCGTTGCCACCACTCAACCACCGGCCAGGGCCCGGTAAATCTTGCGGAACTTCCGCAGGCCGAGCAGCAGCGCGCACCAGGCGACCAAGTCCGCCCATACGGGCTCGGGCGCGGGCGTTAGCGATTCACCGACCGCGGCGTTGCTGACGCCGGCTGGCAGCGGCTGGGGCTGCTTCACGTCGACCGCGCTCTCGCCATCGCCGGTCGGCAGCTTCTCATCCACACCGATGAACGAGGTGGCGCTGGTCAGCAACGAATACTTCAAGCCGAGCGCGAGGATCTCGGCGCGCGCGTCCTCGCTCGCGTTCGGAAATACGTACAGGCGCTCGAGGCGCTTGCGCGCCCACAGGATCGGCAGCGTTGCATCGCGCGCGGCGTCGGCGAGCGCG
>JAFEDW010000454.1 GCA_018241455.1 Pseudomonadota bacterium
GCATACGGCGCTGCTCGGCGAGGTTTCCCGCCATGACCTGCTGCTGGCGCTGCAGGATCGGATCGCCGGCAAGGATTGACGGCGGTCTCAGTAGCCCGCGCGCTTGTCGACGACGTTTTCGAGCGGCTCGCCGTTGCCGTAACGGCGCAGGTTGCGCATGAAGAATTCCAGCGTCAGCTGCAGCGAGTCGGGCGCGACGGTATTGTCGGCCGAATGCGGCGACACCAGCACGTTGTCCATGCCCCAGAGCGGCGACTGCGCCGGCAACGGTTCGCGCTCGAACACATCGAGCGCCGCGCCGGCCACGCGTCGCTCGCGCAGCGCCGCGATCAGCTGCGTTTCGTCGATGACCGGACCACGCCCCACGTTGACGACGAAGGCGCCCGGCTTCAGCGCCGCGAAGGCCCGCCGGGAGACCAGGTGCCGGGTGTCGTCGGTCAGCGGCGCCGCGCACACCAGCACGTCGATGCCTGACAGCATCGGCAGCAGTTCCGCCGGATCGAATGCCCGCTCGATGATCGGATCGCCGGTGGATCGGCCGGGATTGCGCCGCAACGCGTGGATCCGCATGCCGAGCGCGTGGCCGAGCAGCGCGCATTCGCGGCCGATCTCGCCGTAGCCGACGACGCCCATGACCTTGTCGCGCAGCATCTGCACGTCGACGCCCGACCACTGGCGCGCCCGCTGCTGATCCAGCAACGTACGCGCCCGGCGGAAATGCATCAGCATGCCGAGCAGCGCGAACTCGGCCAGCGGCCGCTTGAAGACGCCGCGCGAATTGGTGAGTACGACACCGCTGTCGACCAGCGCCGGAAACAGGATGCCTTCGACGCCCGCGGACAGCGAATGGACCCAGCGCACATCGCGCGCGAACGGCCATATTTCAGGCAGCACGCGCTCCTCGTGCAGCAGGCCGATGACCAGCACCTCGGCATCCGGCAAGAGCCGCTCGAGCACGGCTGGATCATCGCTCAGCGAGACGTCCGCCAGGTCCGCGAGCGGCGCGAGCAGCCGCGATTTCGTCGTGTCGGGCGCGGAGGCCACGACGACCCGGATGCGGCGTGCAGGTTTGATCGCCATGGGGAGCCATTATCGCGCATCGGGAAACGGGCGTTGTTCCTGTCGCTGCGCGTGCGCGGCACCCAGGAACGGTACCGCCAGCGCCCGGTACAGGCTTTCCCGGCAGAGCATGGCGCTCGCGCCGCGACCCAGGTAGGTCGCGGCCATCAATGGCAGCGTCAGCGCGCGCGCACCGGTCATCTCGCTGACGATGACGAGCGCGGTCAACGGTGCCTGTACCACGCCGGCAAAATAGGCGGCCATCGTCAGCACGACCATTGCGCCGGACGGTGTCGATGGCGCCAGCGGCGCGAGCATGCCACCGAGGCCGGCGCCGATCGCGAGCGAGGGCGAAAACAATCCGCCGGGAATGCCGGTCACGTAGGTAGCGAAGGTCGCCAGCACTTTCAGCGGCGCGAAGTCAAAGGCGGTGCTGCCCTGCTGCTGCACGAGTGCGCGGGCCTGATCGTACCCCGTGCCCAGCGTCGCGCCATGCGAGAGCCAGCCGCACAGCGCCACGACCAGGCCGCAG
>JAFEDW010000455.1 GCA_018241455.1 Pseudomonadota bacterium
CGATCAGCGTGACCACCTTGGTCATGATGGTGCGCGACAGCGTCTGGTTGATCGACTGGTCGAGTACCGCGACCGGCTCGAGCCGGCGGCTGCCCTCGAAACGCTCGCGGATGCGGTCGAACACGACCACCGTGTCGTTGAGCGAGTAGCCGATGACTGCCAGCATCGCCGACACGACCGGCAGGTCGAACGAGGTGCGCCACAGCGAGAAGGCGCCGAGCACCAGGATCGGGTCGTGCAGCACGGCCAGGATCGCGCCGAGCGACAAGCGCCAGGTGTGGAAGCGCAACGCGATGTAGCCGAAGATCAGGAACAGCGTCGCGCCCAGTGCCTTGAGCGCACCACTCTTGAGCTCGTCACCGACCTGCGCGCCGACGATATCGAGGCTGGTGACCTCGGCCTTAGGATCGATCGCGTGCAGCACTTCCTCGACGTGCGCGCGAATCACATCGCCGCTCTGCCCGGCCTGCGGCGGCAGCCGGATCGCCGCCTCGCGCGAGGAACCGAGGTTCTGCACCTGCGGATCACGGTAACCCGCGGCCGCGAGGCCGCTGCGCAGCGCGTCGATGTTCGCCGTGCCGCTGAAGGTCGCCTGCACCTGCACGCCGCCGGTGAAGTCGACCGCCAGGTTCAGGCCGCGAATGAAGAACGAACCAATGGAGACGATCATCAATACGAGCGACAGGCCGTACCAGACCTTGCGCGTCGACATGAACGGGAAATTGGTGGCTTTTTTGAAGAATTCCACGGCGGCGTCCTACCCGATCGACAGGCGGTCGATCTTGCGGCGCCCGCCGTACATCAGCGTGATCAGGGCCCGGCTGCCCAGCAACGAGGTGAACATCGAGGTGGCGATGCCCAGCGTCAGCACGACCGCGAAGCCGCGGATCGCGCCGCGCCCGATCACCCACAGCACCAGGCCGGCGATGAAGGCCGTGACGTTCGAATCGAGGATCGCCGAGAACGCCTTTTCGAACCCGGCACGGATCGCCGCCTGCGGCGACACGCCGTTGCGCAGTTCCTCGCGGATGCGTTCGTAGATCAGCACGTTGGCATCGACCGCGATACCCACGGTGAGGATGATGCCGGCAATGCCGGGCAACGATAGCGTGGCGCGCAGCATCGACAGCAGCGCCGTCAGCAGCACCACGTTGGCCAGCAGCACCAGGTTCGCGACCCAGCCGAAGCGATGGTAGTACAGCGCCATGAACGCGAACACCGCCAGCATGCCGATCAGCAGCGCCTGCACGCCCATGCGGATGTTCTCGGCGCCGAGGCTCGGGCCGATGGTGCGCTCTTCGACCGCGAAGATCGGCGCCGACAGCGAGCCGGAGCGCATCAGCAGCGCCAGCTCGCGCGCCTCGGCCGCCTGCAGGCCGGTGATGCGGAACTGGTTGCTCAACACCGACTGGATCGTCGCCAGGTTGATGACCTTCTCGGTGGTCACGTCATGCGAAACCTTCTGTCCGTCGACGACCTTGGTCTCGCGACTTTTTTCGATGTACACGACGGCCATGCGCTTCTTCACGTTCAGGCGCGTGGCCCGCAGCATCGCGTCGCCCCCCTGGCCGTTGAGCGTTACGTTGAC
>JAFEDW010000456.1 GCA_018241455.1 Pseudomonadota bacterium
CTTCCTCGATGCATTGACGCACGAGACCCGCCAGCGCCGCTTTCGACGCGTCGCGCTCCAGGCTGAACATCGACTCGCCGAAGAACACTGTCCCCAGGCGCACGCCGTACACGCCACCGACCAGACTGCCTGCGCGCCAGATCTCGCCACTGTGCGCGATGCCGCGCCGATGCAGCGCGACGTAGGCCTGGCGCATGTCGCCGGTGATCCACGTGCCCGGGCTGGTTCCGCGCGGCGCGGCGCAGTGCCCGATCACCGCCTCGAAGTCCGTATCGACACGGTATTCGAAGCCGCGCGTGCGCAACGCGCGCGCGAGGCTGCGCGAGACGTGGAACTCGGCGGGCAGCAGCACCTCGCGCGGGTCGGGTGACCACCACAGCACCGGTTGGCCGGGCGAGTACCACGGGAAGATGCCGCGCCGGTAGGCCGCAACGAGGCGCTCGCACGACAGGTCGCCGCCCGCGGCCAGCAACCCTTGCGGATCGCGCAGGGCGCGCTCGACCGGCGGGAATCTGTCGGGTGGATCACCCGGCGCGAGCCAGGCGATCATCTGCGGAACGGCGTGTGCTGGGCGGCGGCATGCGCATATTCTGTCACGGCTTCGGCTTCGCGCTCGAGGTAGCGCGCCACCGCCGCGCGCAGCGGCGCGTCGGCGAGCCAGTGCGCCGACCACGTGAACGCGGGTTCGAAACCGCGTGCCAGCTTGTGCTCGCCCTGCGTGCCCGGCTCGAAGCGGGCGAGACCGTGGCGGATGCAGTAGTCGATGCCCTGGTAGTAGCAGGCCTCGAAATGCAGGCTGTGGAAATCGCCGTCGGCTCCCCAGTAGCGGCCGTAGAGCGTATCGCGCGAGCGGAAATACACCGCGGTGGCCACGCACTCGCCGGCGCGGCGCGCCAGCACGGCGATGAAGGCCTCGCCCATCGCGGCCGCAACGCGCTTGAAGAAGGCCGCATTGAGATACGGCGGATGCCCGTGGCGCAGGAAGGTGGCGGCGTGCAGTTCATGCACGCGCGCGATCGTCGCCGCATCGAGCTGCGCGCCGTTCAGTACCTCGAACTCGATGCCCTGCTCGGCGCTGCGGCGGCGCTCGCGCCGCACCTTCTTGCGCTTGTCGGCCGAGAAGCCGGCCAGGTAGTCGTCGAAATCGCGGTAGCCGCGGTTGTGCCACTGGAAATGGCAGTCGCGGCGCAGCAGCCAGCCGGCTTCGAGCGCAGCCGCGCGCAACGGTTCATCGATGAACAACGCGTGCGCCGAAGAAAGTCCGCGCGCGGCGGCATCGGCGGCGATCGCGTCCAGCACTGCGCCGCGCGCGGCCGCGCCGCCATCGCTGGCACGCGCGCACAGCACGCGCGGGCCGGTCGCGGGCGTGAACGGAATCGCCAGCAGGAGCTTGGGGTAGTAATCGAGCCCGCGGCTCTCCCAGGCGCGCGCCCACGCAAAGTCGAACACGAACTCGCCCCACGAATTGGTCTTCTCGTACAGCGGCGCCAGCGCGAGCGGCTGTTCGGGTGCTCCAATGCGCAGGTGCCGCGGTGTCCAGCCGGTGGCGGGCGTGGCGCAGCCGGTCGCCTCGAGCGCAGCCAGGAA
>JAFEDW010000457.1 GCA_018241455.1 Pseudomonadota bacterium
CGCCGGCACGCCCGGCATCGGCGCGTACTGGTTGTGGCCCGCGGCCATCGCCTGCTGCACGAGCTCCGGCAGGCGCGGATCGATCGGATAATCGGGGAACCCCTGCCCCAGGTTGACCGCGCCGGTTTCGGCCGCGCGGCGCGACATCACCGAGAACACGGTCGTGCCGACGTCGGGAAGCTTGCTCCGGAAAGCGCGCGGCTCAGTCACTGGCGGCGAGCTGCATCTCGCGCAGGCGGCGCTTTTCCTGGCGCTGCATGACGATGGCCGACAGCATGACGCCGGTGGCGACGATCAGCACCATGATCGTCGCGAGCGCATTCACCGCCGGACTGACGCCGAGCCGCACCTTGGAGAAGATCACCATCGGCAACGTGGTCGAGCTTGGGCCGGCGACGAACTGCGAGATCACCACGTCATCCCACGACAGCGTGAAGGCCAGCAGCCAGCCGGAGATCACCGCCGGCATGATCAGCGGCAGCGTGATGCGCCAGAACACCTTGGCCGGCCGCGCTCCGAGGTCCATGGCCGCCTCCTCCAGCGAGTCGTCGAAATTCGCCAACCGCGACTGGATGATGACGGTGACATAGGCCATCGAGAACGTGACGTGCGCGATGATGATCGTCGTGACGCCGCGACCGGCCGGCCAGCCGATGAGCTGTTCCATCGCGACGAACAGCAACAGCATCGCGAGTCCGGTGATCACCTCGGGCATGACCAACGGCGCGGTGATCATCGCCGCGAGCAGCGTGCGGCCGCGAAAGCGCCCGAAGCGCGCCAGCACCAGGCCGGCGAGGGTGCCGAGTACCACCGACAGGCAAGCGTTGCTGGTGGCGATCTTGATCGACAGCCACGCGGCTCCCATGATCTGCGTGTCATGGAACAGCTCGCCATACCACTTCAGGGTCGGCGAATTGGCGTGATCCCACACCGTCACCAGCTTCGAGTAGTTGAACGAATAGAGCATCATCGACAGGATCGGGCCGTACAGGAACGCGAAGCCGAGGATCAGCATGGCCGGCACGAAGATCTTGCGGCGGCCCATCATTTGTGCGCCAGCTCCCGGTTCTGGTACCGCTGGAAGATCATGATCGGAATCACCAGCAGCAGCAGGATCGCGATCGCCACGGCGCTCGCCACCGGCCAGTCGCGGTTCTCGAAGAACTCGTCGGACAGAACGCGCCCGATCATCAGCTGGTCGGTGCGGCCGAGCAGCGAAGGGATCACGTACTCGCCGACCGCCGGTATGAACACCAGCAGTGATCCAGCCACGATCCCGGGCATCGACAGCGGCAACGTGATGCGCATGAACGCCTTCCACGGTTTCGAGCCCAGGTCGGCCGCGGCCTCGAGCAACGTGCGGTCGTGCTTTTCCAGGTTCGAGTACAGCGGCAGGATCATGAACGGCAGGTAGGAATACACGATGCCGATGTAGACCGCGAAGTCGGTCTGCATCATCGTGATCGGTTCGTGGATGATGCCGAGCGACATCAGCACGTTGTTGATCACGCCGTTGCTCTTGAGCAGGCCGATCCACGCATACACGCGCAGCAGGAACGAGGTCCAGAACGGCAGGATGAT
>JAFEDW010000458.1 GCA_018241455.1 Pseudomonadota bacterium
GATAGCCGGCGGCGACCAGCACCCGATCATTGATGCGCACGCAATTGGCCGCATAGCATTCGTTCGCCGCCACTTCGATGCAGTCGCAGCCCGCGAGCTCCGCGGGCCGCGGGAATCCCGGCGCCACGACGTAGCAGCGCTCGCCCAGCCAGGCGATACCCGTCTTCAGGTGCAGCAACGTGCGGTGCGTGCGGATGTCGATGGTCGAGGTGCTGTAGCCGTGGGCGGAGAGCAGCGCGCCGAGTTGCCGCGCGCCTTCCGGGTTCGTGCGCGCCGACACGCCGATGAAGAAGTGCTCGCCAGCCTGGCAGACATCGCCGCCATCGAGCGTGCCGGGCGCAGCGATGCGGTCGAGCCGCGGCTGGAGCGCGCCCAATGCAGCCGCAATCGCGTGTACCTCTCCGGCGCGCGAGGCGGCGCCCGGCCGCGTGACGACGGCGACGCGCCCGGCAATGATCGCGGTGTCCTCGACGAAGGTACTGTCAGGGAATTGTTCATCGGCCGGCAGCGTCGTGAGCTCGAGACCGCATTCCCGCAGCGCGTTGCAGTACTGAGCGTGCTGCCGCAATGCTAGGGCGAGATCCGGTGGCCCGAGCGCCGCGGAGCTCGTCAAGCCCGACGAGTAGGACTGGCCCGGTGGCCGTACGATGGCCCAGGAAAATCGCGGTTGCATGGCGTTTGACACTACGGACGCGCCTGTCTATCGTCAATGTGCGACCGATCCGCGGCCAGCGCCGAGGTGGACACAGTGAGTGATTCCAGAGCCGCATTGACTCTCACCGGGCAGTACGATTACTTCAGCGTCGGCCGCAACCGCGAGGGTGACGGACTGTCGCTGGTGTTGCCTCCCGCCACCGTGAATCGGCTCATCAGTTCCTGTGCCGCGGCGCGCACCAGGATGCTGAGCATGCCGCCGGTCGAGGGCTCGTACGAACTCGAGGACCTGGTCGAACTGCTGCATGCCTTGCTGGGCGGATTCGCCAAGGTGGCGGCGGCCGACGCACTCGCCTTGCGCAGCACCGATACCCTGCAGCAGGCGCTGACCGAAATCGAGCAGCTGCGCAAGGAACTCGGCAAGTAAGCGGCGGCGCCGGAATCTCTTCTCAACTCGTTGGCAGGCTGCGTGGCACCGCGCCGCGCTTGAACGCCGCATCGATCGCGGCGAGGTCTGCCGCACCCAGCTCGAGCGCCGCAGCGGCTGCATTCTCGGCCACATGCGCGGTGCGGGACGCCTTCGGAATCGCAAATACATGGTCATCGCGCAGCAGGAAACGCAGCGCGACCTGGCGCGGCGTGGCGCCGTGGCGGGCCGCAACCTGCTGCAATGCGCGCGCGCCGGCGCCATGGCCCTCATACATTGCCGCGGATTTCCCCAGTGGCGTATAGGCGACCACGGCCGTGCCGTGCGCCGCACACCAGGGAATGACGGCGTGCTCGATGGCGCGTTCGCCCAGATGATAGAGCACCTGGTTGCAGGCGGGCGGACCGTTGAGAGCGGTCACTTCCTCGAGGTCGTCGACGTCGAAATTGCTGACGCCCCACGACAGGATCTTGCCGTCGCGCTTGAGTGATTCGAAG
>JAFEDW010000459.1 GCA_018241455.1 Pseudomonadota bacterium
TATCGGCTGGCCGACCGCAGCAATCTCAGCGACGCGCGGCGCCGCGAACTGCGGCTCGACCTGCTGCGCGCGGTGCCGGAATCCTCGATGGTGGTGTTCGCGCCGCCGCAACCCAAGTACACGATCACCGTGTTCACCGACGTCGATTGCGCCTACTGCCGCGAGCTGCACAAGCAGATCGCCGAATACAATCGGCTGGGCGTCAAGGTGCGTTACATGTTCTTCCCGCGCACCGGCCCGAACACCTCGAGCTGGTCGAAGGCCGAGCAGGTCTGGTGTTCCGCCGATCGCCGCGAGGCGCTGACCGAGGCCAAGCAGGGCGAGGCGCTGAAGACGGCGGTCTGCAATCCCAACCCGGTCGCCGAACAATACGCGCTGGGCCGCGCCATCGGCCTGACGGGCACGCCGGGCATCGTCACCGAATCAGGCGATCTGCTGCCGGGCTACGCGCCACCCGATGAACTGGTGCAGGAACTGCAGCAGGATAAGCCCCCGGGCTAGCGCTCGAGCAATTTCAGCTTGTCGGGCTTGCCGTCCCATTCCTTGGCATCGGCAGGCGGCGTACCGCGCTCGGAAATCACCGGCCACTGCTTGGCGAGTTCGGCATTCAGCGCCGTGAATTTCTCCTGGCCCGCCGGCAGTTCCTCTTCGGAAAAGATCGCCTCGGCCGGACATTCCGGCTCGCACAGCGTGCAGTCGATGCATTCATCCGGATCGATGACCAGGAAATTCGGGCCCGCGTGGAAGCAATCCACCGGACAGACCTCCACGCAATCCATGTACTTGCACTTGATGCAGTTCTCGGTGACGACGAAGGTCATTGCAGCTCCGGGGCGCGCCACGCCGCGGCGTGGTCATCGTTGCGATGGTGACTTGAGCTATTGTGCCAAAGCGCCCTGCCAGCGCATAGCGCATGCGGGACATGAGCTTTGACCGCTGGTGGCGAACTGGCGCTAGTGCGCGGCGCGGAGGATGTCGTGGAAGTGGATATGCTCGAGCCCGTCGCGCCGGTCGGCGAGATAGCGCTCGAGCGCGAAATGGATGCTGGCGAAGGCAATGTCGCCCCACGGGATCTCGCCCTCGCGGAACAGCGCGGTCTCGAGGCTTTCGGTGCCGGCGCCATGCCGTTCGTGGAGCATGCGGGCGCGGAACATCACGTGCACCTGCGCGGCATGCAGCACGTTGACGACGCTGAGCAGCGTGCCCACCTCGACTTCGGCCAGCGCTTCCTCCGCGGTCTCGCGCGCCGCCGCGGCGTGCATCGACTCGCCGATCTCGAGGAAACCGGCGGGCGCCGTCCAGTAGCCGCGCCGCGGCTCGATCGCCCGGCGGGCGAGCAGGATGCGACCGTCCCATTCGGGCACGCAGCCGACGACGACGCGCGGGTTCTCGTAGGTGATGGTGCCGCAGTGGTCGCAGACCGCGCGCGGCAGCTGGTCGCCCTCCGGAATCCGGCGGGTCACGGCGTGGCCGCAGTTGCTGCAGAACTTGATGGTCGACATCGGGGGCCTGTGGACGCGGGATTTCAGGTATCGTACCGGAATTGCCCCACGGCCTCGTGGCGGAACTGGTAGACGC